>VFZS01000487.1 GCA_016871095.1 Acidobacteriota bacterium | reverse complement strand
CATGTTCTATGCGCTGGACGACTGGAAGCTCACGCCCCGGCTCACCCTGAACGTGGGTCTGCGCTATGAGCTGACCACGCCCTGGTTCGAGAAGTACGACAACATGAACCAGATCGACATCCAGGCGGGGCCCACTTTCAACACCATCATCAAGGCCGGCCACTGCGGCAGCTCCTATTCCTGCCGCGGCCTGGTGAACACCGACACCAACAACTGGGCGCCGCGGCTGGGACTGGCCTATCAGTTGGGCGGCCGCACTGTCCTTCGCGCTGGCGGCGGCGTGTTCTACGGCGGGCAGGGCTCGCTGGGCGCCGACGGGCGCGGCATCAACAACTGGCCTTACAACCGCAGCGTTACCGCGCAATCCACGACCACCGCTCCGGCTCTGCGGCTGAGTGACGGCTATCCGGCCAACTTCCTGGGCGGAACCGACACCCCACCGCAGAACCTGAATTGGACCGTGTGGGAGAAGAATTTCCCCTCGCCGACGGTATACCAGTGGAACTTCGCGGTGCAGCAGGAACTGGTGGCCGGAACCTCTCTGACGGTGGCCTATGTGGGATCCTCGTCCAATTACCTGATGGACGCTTACAACTGGAACGGCTCCGAGCCTGGTCCGCCCGCCACCGAGCGGCAGCGGCGCAAGATCCCCGCCTGGAACAACGTGAACTTGCGGACCCCGTTCGGCGCCTCCAGCTACCACGGCCTGGACGCGCAACTGGAGCGCCGCTACGCCGGCGGCCTGGCGCTCACGGCGGCATACACCTGGAGCCATTCCATCGACAACATTCCCGAGCAGTTCGGCTCCGGCGGGGGCGGGCTGATGGATTTCCGCAACTTCAATCTCAACCGCGGGAATTCCAACTTCGACGTGCGCCACCGCTTCGTGGCCGCGGCCATCTACGAGCTGCCGCTGGCCAAGAGCCGCCAGGGTGCGCTGCATTACGTGCTGGGCGGATGGCAGATCTCCAGCTTGTTTTCGGTGCAGACCGGCCACTACTTCACCATCACCGTGCCCAACGCGCGCACGCGGCTGGGCGCCACTTGCATCGGAAACTGGTGGCCCGACCGCATCGCGGATCCGACCCTCGAGACCCGCACCGCGGACCGCTGGTTCGACAAGGCCGCCTTTGTGCTGCCACGCAACCCGGATGGAAGCTGGCGGATCGGGAATGCAGGACGCGCTATTCTCTCCAGCGACGGCCCCTTCAACCTGGACTTCGGGCTGATGAAAGCGTTCCCGCTCACGGAAAGCGTCCGGCTCCAGTTCCGCTGGGAGACTTTCAACCTGACCAACACGCCCACGCTGGGGGATCCCAACTCGAACATCGAGAGCCCGGACTTCGCCATCTCACGCGGCACCGTCAGCACGCCGCGCCAGATGCAATTCGCCCTGCGGCTGGAATTCTAGACCGGGGACAGCCCGCGTGTTTCCGGGTTTCCGGCGGAACAGGTAGACTGTAGAAATACGTCCCATGAGCGCAGTTGGCAGTCCAACCCTGTTCCAGGAGGTGGTCGAAACCGAAGGCCACCTCATCGACTCCCACATCATGGAGCGCATCTTCGACACGGTGGTCGAGTACCAGGCGCGCTTCGAAGTCGAGCAGTTCCGCATAGGGCGCACCAACAGCGATCCCTCCTACCTGCGCCTGCGGGTCGAAGCGCCCAGCCGCGAGTCCATGGCGAGCCTGCTCCAGCAGTTGCTGGGCCTGGGGTGCGCGCCGGTGGACATCAGCGACGTGACTCTGTCCGCCATCGTGCGCGACCGCTGCGCTCCGGAGGATTTCTACTCCACCACGAATCACCGCACCCTGATCCGGCATGAAGGCCGGTGGCTGGAAGTGGAGGACCAGCGCATGGATGCGCTGGTGGTGGTCGAGGGCCAGCGGGCCTTCTGCCGCCGCCTGCGAGACCTCCGCGCCGGGGACCGCGTGGTGGTGGGCATGCGCGGCATACGGGTGGCGCCGGAGGCCAAGGAGCGCGACCGCCTGGCCTTCGCCTTCATGAGCAACGGCGTCAGCTCCGAGCGCCAGGTCGAAACCGCGGTGCGCCAGACGGCCGCGCTGCTGCGCCAGACGCAGGCGGCGGGCAAGAAGATCGTGGTGGTGGCCGGGCCGGTGGTGGTGCACACCGGGGGCGCCGAGGCGCTGGCCCGTCTGATCCGGCACGGCTGGGTGCAGTCCGTCCTCAGCGGCAACGCGCTGGGCGTGCACGACATCGAAGCGGCGCTGTACGGCACCTCGCTGGGCGTGCGGCTCTCCGACGGCCGTCAGGAAGAGCACGGCCACCGCAACCACATGCGCGCCATCAACGCCATCTACCACGCGGGGGGTGTGCGGCAGGCAGTCGAGAGCGGGCGCCTTAAGAGCGGGGTCCTCTACGAATGCGTGCGCGCCGGCGTGCCCTATGTGCTGGCCGGCAGCCTGCGCGACGACGGCCCGCTGCCCGAGACCATCACCGATATGAACGAGGCGCAGGACGCTTACGCCCGCGAGCTGCGCGGCGCGGGCCTGGTGCTGTGCCTGGGCTCCATGCTGCACTCCATCGCCACCGGCAACATGTCCCCGAGCTGGGTGAAACTGGTCTGCGTGGACATCAACCCGGCAGTGGTCACCAAGGTGAGCGACCGCGGCACCGGCCAGGCCGTCGGCGTGGTCACCGACGTCGGCCTGTTCCTCGAATCCCTGGCGCAGACCCTGGTTCCCGCATGAAACGCCAATACACCGACGAGCACGCGCGCGCCGGCGTCGCGGCGCCGCTGCCGGATATCGAGACCTGGCCCAACCACTACCCCGGCTACGAGATCGAGATCGTGGTTCCCGAGTTCACCTCGGTGTGCCCCAAGACCGGGCTGCCGGATTTCGGCTGCCTCACCGTGCGCTACACCCCGAACCGGCGTTGCCTGGAACTGAAGTCCTTCAAGTTGTACCTGCTGGCGTACCGCAACCTGGGCATCTTCTACGAGAACGCGGTCAATCGCATCCTGCGCGACGTGGTGAAGGCGGCCCGGCCGGTTAAGATCACCGTCACCGGGGAGTTCACGCCGCGCGGCGGCATCTCGACCACGGTGACGGCGAGTTGGAGCAAACAGCGTGTCCGGCGACGATCTGAAGACTGAAGAGCTGACCGCCATCGTCGAGGAGATCCGCGAGCGGGTGCGGTCGCGGCATCCGGAAGGCTCGGCGGGGGGCGTCGCGCTGCCCGACCTGATGCCGCTGGTGCACGCCCGGGACGCCGCGGAAGTCAAGGTCGCGGCCATCGGCACGGTGAATCCTCGTCCCCCTGGTCTGGTCAACAACATCGCCCAGGCCCTCAAGCGGCTGGCGGCGCGCCTGCTGGACTGGCACGTGCGCGAGCAGATCGAGTTCAACCGCGGGGTGATGACGGCCTTGGAAGCGGTCCTCACGGCGCTCAGCGAGAACAACCGCGCGCTGGCCCGGCTGGCTTCGCAAGCCGAGGAGCTGCGTCAGAGCCAGCAAGCGCTGCGGGAGGAGGTCCGCGCCGGATCACAGGAGCTTCAGGACGTGCGCACGCACTGGGCCGAGTGGCGCCTGGGCTGGGAGCAGAAGCTGGCCGCCAACGAGGTGCAATTCCTGCGCGCGGTGGCCGACTTGCAGGGCGCGTTCCAGCACCGCAGCACGCTGATGGAGTCGAACTTCCGCGAGCTGGTGCGCGGCCAGCACACGGAGTTCACCGGCGCGCTGGACCGCTCGGGCCTCGAGATCCAGAAGCGCCTGTGGGCGGACCTGGAGCGGGTGCGGCTGGAGTACGAGCGCTTAATCCACGCCGAGCTGCGGCTGGTGCGACAGCGCGCCGCCATCGCCGCCCCCGCCATCGCACCGCCGGCCGCCGAACCCGCCCCCGAGCGCCCCCAGATCGACTGGCTGGCCTTCGCCGAGCGCTTCCGCGGCTCGCGCGAGAGCGTGCGGGAGCGGCTGCGCGTCTATGTGCCGCGCTTCGCGAGCTGCCGGGCGGTGCTGGACCTGGGCTGCGGTCGCGGCGAGTTCCTCGAGCTCATGCAGGAGGCCGGCATCCCGGCGAGCGGCATCGACGAGCACGAGGAAGCGGTGGCGCTGTGCCGCGAGCGCGGGCTGGGAGCCGAGCGGGCCGAGATCTTCTCCTATCTGGGCGGTCTGGCGGAGGCATCCCTGGACGGCATCTTCTGCGCCCAGGTGGTCGAGCATCTCCCGCCCGCGCGCCTGCCCGGGCTATTGCGGCTGGCGGCTACCAGGCTCCAGCGCGGGGGCCTGCTGGTGGTCGAGACGCCCAACCCGGAGTCGCCGGCCATATTCTCCACGCATTTCTACCTGGACCCCACCCACCAGCGCCCGGCGCCTCCCGCGCTGATGGTGTTCTACCTGGAGGAAGCCGGTTTCGGCCAGATCGAGGTGGACCGCCACGGCCCCGACGCCCTGGACTACGCCGTCATCGGGCGGAAACTGGGTTAAGGGCACGGCCCATATTCGTGGTAATATGGGAAACCGTATGAAGACCAC
>VFZS01000486.1 GCA_016871095.1 Acidobacteriota bacterium | reverse complement strand
CCAGGTTGCTCGCGATCAGGGCCACCTGGTGGTGCTCCGGCCCCAAGGCGCTCTCGGCGAGCGCCAGTGCGCGCTGAAACAGCGGCTCGGCCTCGGCGTAGCGGGCCTGCCGGTAGCGGGCCGCGGCCTGGTCGTTCAAGGCGATGATCAGTTGGACCGGCTCGGAGTCCGCACCGGCGCAGCCGGCGGCGCTCCACAGCAGCAGCGTAAAGATCAATGGTCTGGACACGGCTGGCGTCTTCTCCTGCGGCCATGTT
Organism: Acidobacteriota bacterium; assembly: GCA_016871095.1. Lineage (GTDB taxonomy): Bacteria > Acidobacteriota > Terriglobia > Bryobacterales > Bryobacteraceae > VFZS01. The sequence continues at coordinate 4,240 of VFZS01000486.1, read as the reverse complement.
GCGGCGGGCGGGCCGGCGGCTCAAGACAGCCGCGCCTCAATCGTCCTTGCCGGGAGATGAAACGTAAGGGGCGCCGGGAGCAAGGCAGGGGCCACACCAGGGCAAGATGGGTGGGTGTGGCGCGCCATTTCCGCGGGGGCCGTGGCGCGGGCTGGCGCACGGTGGCGCAACCCCGCCCCCCGGTTGTGCGTTCATAGGAAATAGGAGGTGTTGCATGAGCAGGTGGTTCTGGCTGGGGCTGCTGGCCGTGCCGCTGGCGGCGCAGGTCGAGACGCCCGCGCGGCGCCTGGTGCGCGCGACCGGCGAGGGAATCGTGACCGCGGTTCCGGACCGCGCCAAGGTTTTGGTGGGTGTGGTCACCCAGGCGGTCACCGCCCAGGAGGCGGCGGCGCAAAACGCCACCCAGGTCGAGGCCGTGTTGGCCCAACTGAAGCTGCTCCTCGGCGCGAACGCGGACCTGAAGACCATCAACTACTCGCTGACGCCTAACTACCGCTACCCGCAGGGCGGCGGCACGCCCACCCTGGTTGGCTACACCGCCTCCAACACCGTCGAGGTCACCATCGCTGACCTCACCCTCATCGGCAAGGTAATCGACGCCGCAGCACAGGCGGGCGCCAACCAGATCCAGAGCCTGCGCTTCACCGTGGCGAACCCCGAGCCGCTGCGCGCGCGCGCCCTGTCGGAGGCCGCCAAACAGGCCCGCGCGAAGGCGGAAGCCATCGCCTCCGGCCTGGGTTTGCGCCTGGGCGCGGTGTTTTCCGCGGAGGAAGGCTCCGTGACCACGCCGCGATACCTGGATTCCCGCGAGGTGACCGCCGGCGCGCCGCAGACGCCCATCGAGACCGGGCTGGTGGAGGTCCGCGCCACGGTCACCGTGCAAATCGAGATCGCGCCGTAGGCTGCGGGCGCCGGTCCCCTCAGCCTGCCGGCCTTGGGCGCTGGCGGAACTCGGCGAACCAATTCTGCACCACGCGGATGGCGGGCTTGCGGGTCTCTCCGACGGACTCGGTCACCACGAAGCGCCGGCCGTCGGCGGAGACGTCGTACTGGTGGGAGCGGCCCTCCAGGCAACCCTGGCACTGGAACAGTGGTTCAGGCCGGGCTACCGCGAATCGCGGCGCCGTCTCGACCGTGGCGGCTACCAGGGTGTCCCCCTCCACGAAGTAGATCTCTTTGCCGTCGCGCCGCCAGCGCGGCTGCGTGCCGCCGCGAGTCGAGACCTGCCACGGCCCGCCGCCGGCCGGGAACTCCCGGACATAGACCTCGTAACGGCCGGTCTGGTTGGAGGTGTAGGCAACCAGCCGTCCGTCCGGGGAGAGCTTGGCTCCGGCTTCGTCGGAATCCGGGCTGACCAGGAAGGGAACCTCCTCAGAGGCGGCGCCGGGCTGGAGTCTCAGATACCAGATATCCCCCGAGCCGTCATGGCGCAGACGCCGAAATACTACAAACCGGCCGTCCGCGGACCAGTCCTCGGACACGTCCCACTCCTTGCCCGCCGCCATGCCCCGTGGCTCGCCGCTGCCGTCGGAGGCTTTGGCCACAACATCGAAAGTGCCTGACAGCAAGGAGGTGAAAGCCACTTGCCCGTCCCGGGGGCCCCACAGAGGCTGGTTCTCGGCCAGCGAGTCGGAGGTCAGCCGGGTGGTGACGCCGCGGGCCATGTCCAGCACGCACACGTCATGGTAGCCGTTGAGAACCACCACCGCCGCCAGACGGTTCCCGTCGCGGGAGAGGGCGGGCATCTGCACGTCGGGCCAGGGGCCGCCCGCGACGGATAGCTTCTCGCCGCGGCGGTCGCGCCAGACCAGTCGCCGCTGGGGGTTTCCAGGGTCCAGGTATACCAGCGTTCCGTCGCTGCCCACGCTGGGGCCTTGGCTGGCATCCTTGGCGACCGGAAAGGCCTCGCCGGTGACCCGTCCGGCTCGGGCGGAAAACGGCAAAGCCCACAAATGGGGGCCGTTGCCCGCTGACGAGGCGTACAGGATATGACCGGTGGAGGAGTAGACCGGAGCGGGCCACAGGGAAGCGGCCCGGGTGAGCACCTCGCGCTTGCCAGAGTCCAGGAAGTAGATATTGACGTCGTGTTCCCGAGGCAGCGTCCCCTCGCCGGTTGCGAACAGCAGGGCGCGGCCCCGCGATCCAGTCGGCAGGAAGTGCGGCGTTTGCGCGTGCTGATGCGCCAGCAGCTCAGAAGGCTTGCCGCCCTTGGCCGGGACCTGGTAAAGCCCGGCCCGGAGCATCGCAAAAGCCAGGGCGCCGCCGTCGGGGCTCCAGGCGCCGCCGGCGTAGACCCCGACCGAGGGCAGGGCGCAGACCGTCTGGACGGGGTCCCCGCGGACCGCAACCTTCTTAAGCTCCTGCCGGGAGCCGAAGGCGATCCAGTCGCTGTTTGGGGACCAGAAGGGATGACGTGCTCCTTCGGAGCCCTCGATCTCGCGGGGCATCATCCGGTCCAGGTCCTGTATGTGGAGCGTCTGCCTGGAGGAAACGTAGGCGATGCGGCGGCCGTCTGGGGAGATGACGGGGCGGGACTCCAGCCCCATCTCGGGCGAGTAGCTGAACCGCACCACCCGCTCCTGAGTCGGCGAGCCCGTAAAGGGGCTCCAGAAGCCCCCAAGGCACAGGCCCACAGCCAGGGCCAGCGCAGCGAGCAGGGCTGGCACAGCGAGGCGGCGGAGACCTGGAAGCGCCCCGCGCCAGAGGCGCGGCTGCGCAGGCGACTCCGGGGTTTCCGGCTCCGCCGCCACCAGTTCGACCGGGGCCACAAAGCGGTATCCACGCCGGGGCAGGGTTTCCACGAACCGGGGACTCTCCGCCGAGTCCCCCAGCGCTTCCCGCAGCTTGCTGGCCGCCGTGTTCAGGCTGCGGTCGAAGTCTACGAACGTGTCGGCCGGCCAGAGGCGCCGACGCAAGTCTTCCCGGGTCAGCACCCGGCCCGGCTGCTCCAGCAGGATGACCAGGAGCTGGAAGGGTTGCTCCTGAAGCTTGACCCTCAGTCCGTTCTTGAGTAGCTCGCCGGCTTCGATGTCCACCACGAAGACGCCGAAGCGGGCCGTCACCGCGGTGCGCGAGGGACTCGCGCCGGTAGCCTTGACCAGGCAGGGTTGCAGGAGAGTCCCCATCGTCCTCCTAATATTCTCCAGCGGCGCCAGCAACGTAAGACGAGCTGGGCGGGTGGAAGGCACACGTCTTTGCCTGCCATTGGAGCCTTGGCGTGGATTGGCGCACACTGGCGCGAGCCGGCACGGGGAAGAAGTCCGCTGGCAAGCTAAAGCATGCCCCACGTGGGCCGACAGCCATTGACTTGGCTGGTGGGACATGCTTCAGCTTGTCGCCCTCGAACCGGCGGAGGACTTCTTCCACGGGCTGCTTGTGGGCGCAACCGCGCCGCGGGCCATGGGTTTAGCCTATGATGGTGCATTGATTGCGATGGGTGTCCGTCGTCTCCTCATCCTGGCCCTGACCTTGTTCGGAACCAGCCTCGGCCAGACCCCAGACGTCGGCTCGGGCGCGCCTACCGAGGTCATCCGCCAGCAGTTCCAGGCCGCCTACCTGCGTAGCGCGTTCAATCTGAAGGTTTCCCTGCCCCCGCTCAACAACGTCCAGCGGTACGGCACGACCGGGCTGATCCAGGAGTTCCAGGACGCCGCCAAGACCTCCGGCACACGCCTGGCGCTGATCAAGGCGAACACTTCGTCGGCGGTGACCGGCGGAGACGATCCTTACTCGCAGAGCGGCGCCGTCTTCCAGATCCACGCGGCCATGTACGCCTACTTCCAGAGCATTGGCGTCTCGACCGCGGGCTTCCCCACGATGGACACGGCCAACTGCCCTGCGCTTTCGGCCAGCACTTGCCAGTACCAGTTTTTCGACCGCAGCTACGTCCTGTTCACCTACACCGAAAGCACCTTCGAGGGTCAAAGGTTCTACGTGCGCGAGCCTTTCTACACGAAGTGGAATGGACTGGGTGGCATCGGGGAACTGGGCGGAGCGCTCGCCAACGAACAGGTCGTGACCTCCAAGCTGGGTCCCACGGCACGCATGCAGAAATACGAACGGGGGATGATCTTCCAGATCACCTCCGGCACGCTCAACGGGCGGGTGATCGGCGTCAAGCAGCCGGTCTATGATCTGTACGTGCAGTACGGTGCGCACGAGCAGTTCCTGGGCTTCCCTTCCTCGGAGGAGCTGACGCTGCCCGACGGGCGCAAGCGGCAGACTTTCGAGGGCGGGGCCA
>VFZS01000485.1 GCA_016871095.1 Acidobacteriota bacterium | reverse complement strand
GCGCAAGCCCCGCTGTAGCTCGCGCTCGAAATACGGCCGCAGGATCGCGGCTTCTTTCTTGTGCAGCTTGAGGACGCCGGGGCCGCTCTGCACGATAACGAAGTTACCGTAGCTGTCGAGGAGCCGGAGCGAGTTCACCGTGGCGTCGCTCTGGTAGCCGTTGCGGTAGCAGAGTTCCAGGTGTCTGCGCGCTTCCTCATCCGCACCCAGCCGCATGAGGTTGAGTCCGAGCTGCGCGCGGGCCTCCCACAGGCGCGGATTCAGCTCCAGCGCCTTGCGGTAGAAGGCGATGCCCTCTTCGTAGCGGCGGTTCAGCACGAAGAAGCGCCCCGCCATGGCATACACCTCGCCGTAGACGGGATTGAGTTTGAGGATGCGCTCGAGCCAGGCCGTGCTGGGCCGGTCGTTGAGCCAGTCCATGGTGGCGCGCACGGCCATGGCGTCCAGCGCCTCCGCCGAGATGGCCAGCGCCTGGTCGGCCTGCTGGATGGCGCGGGCGGAGTTGTTCTCCTCCAGCGCCAGCCGCGCCAGCAGCTCGCGCGCCTCGACCAGGTTCCGGTCCAAAGCCGCGGCCTGCTCCGCCAGCTCCACCGCTTTCGACTCAAACTGCTCCGCCGCCTGGAGCGCCAGCCCCAGCAGCGCGCCGGCATGATCTCCGCGCAGCTTCAGCGCCTCTGCGAACAGATCAGCCGCGTCCTGCGGCTGGCGCCGTTCCAGGAACAACCGGCCCCAGCGCACACGGTAGTCCGGGTTCTTGGGATGCTGCTCGACGGCCAGGCGGAAGGCGGCGTTAGCCGCCTGATAATCGCCCGCGCCCCACAGGCCTTCGGCGCGCAGATACGCATCTGCGGACTGCGCCTGTTGGACGAAGCACCGGCGGGCCTCCTCCAGCCGGCCGCGCCGGTGGTGGTCGCGGCAGTCCTTCAGTGTCTGCGCCGACGCGGTTCCCATCAGCGCCGCCACGGCTGCGGAAATGAACGCGCGCCTCACTTGTCCAGCTCCGCCTGGGTCTTGGCCAGATCCAGCAGCAGCGCAGCCAGCCGCTTGCGATACTCCTTCAGCGGCAGAGCCGCCTTCTGATACTTGAGCTGGTCGATCTGCTGCTCGAGTTCCTCGCGGCGCGCCGCCAGCTTGCGCTTCTCCGGATCCTGCGCCGCCGCCTGCGCCTGCCCGAAACGAACCAGCGGGAACGCCCCCGCCAGCAAGCCGCGCCCGTTCTCGGCGGAAGGCGCCCGGACTCCCTCCCCGCCGCCCGTGTCCTCCAGCAGCGCATGTTCGCTGGCCAGACGTTTTTGCGTCTCGAAGAACCGCACCGTCTTCTGGTCCGCGTAGCGAAAGGCCTCCAGCGCCGTGATCACCTCGTTCTTGTCGGCGTCCGCCGCCGGGTCACGCAGCGCCTCGATCCAGTAGCGCGGGAAGATGGTGGCGTCCTTCTGCATCCCGCTGCGCGTGGCGGTGATCACCACGCGCTCCGACCTCTGGAGCGCCGCCAGCGACCCGCCGCTGGCGCTGGTCATGTTGATGATCACTTGCCGGGCGGCGCGCACGCGGCTCAGCATCGCCGCCAGCTCCCCGGCCGACAGGTCCGGCCCGGGCAGGTTGAACTTGTACTCGTACCCGTCGAAGGTGCCGTGCCCGATCAGCATCAGCACCAGCGCATCCTGGGGAGCGGCCTCGCGCGCAACTGTTTCGAGCGCCTCGCTCAGCCGGGCCCGCGTGGCCTGCGAACCGTGGAGCGTGGTCACGCGGGTTTGCCCGCCGCTGCCGCGCAGGACCTTGTCGATCTCCTGCGCCCAGGCCGCGAACCGCTGCTCGTACTCCGGCTCGCCGCCCAGCCCCGCCACAGTCACATAGAAGTGCGCCGCTTCGAGCGTGCACAGGCCCGCCAGCCACAGCGCCATGATCCTCATACCGCGCCCCACTTCCGCCGCAGCAGCCACTCGGCGGCGCGCATCGCCAGGATCAGCATGAAGACCACCGGCATGTTCCACAACTCGCGCGTCTCGCGCACGCTCACCCCCGCTTCCGAGTAGGAGATCTCCTCGGCCAGCCGCCGCGCCTGCTCCGGTCTCCAGTAACGGCCCCCGGTCTGCTCCGCCAGCTTGGTCAACAATTCCCGGTTCTGCTCAGTGCGGAAATTCTCCGCCACGCCGTCCTCGCGCAGGAACATGAGGACGTCCCGGCCCACTTCCTCTTCGCCGCGTTTGGCCAGGATTTCCGCCAGATACGAACCGGGCCGTTCCGCGGCCCAGGCGGCCGCGTAGCGCCCCGGCTCCTCGGGAGCGGGATTCAGCTCGACCACTTCGGCGCTGCCCCCAGGCCCGAGGATCCGCGCTTCCACGCGCGCGTCGGCAACGGGCCGGAATGAGCGGTCCTTGATTTCCGCTTGCAGCGACACGCCCGTCTCGTCGGAGAGCACGCCCCGCGGCGTGGACCCGCTCACCTGCCCCGGAGCCTCCGCCACCAGCCAGCGCAGAAGCTGCCGCCAGAACATCTCGTGACTCTGGTCGGTGTGATCCTGGAGCATCTGCCAGCGCCACGTTCCGCCCGTGGCCAGAACCGCGGTGCGGCCGCGGCCGTAATTCTGCACGACCAGCAGCGGCATGCGCCTTCCGCCCGCGGCCGTCAGTTCCGCCAGAACCACCGCTCCAGGCTTGGGCGCGCCCGCGTCCTGGTGGTCCGCCAGCGCCGGCAGCTTCTTCCACCGCTCCGCGTTGTTCTGCGCGCGCTCTTCCAGGCGGCACAGAATGCTGGCGCGTCCGGCCGAGGTCAGCTCGACGCCCGCTTCCTCGCGCGCGAATGTCCCTTTCCGCTCGGGCAGCGTCACGGGCAGCAGCTCCGCCAGCGCCGAGCGGGCGTATCCGCCGTCGGCCAGCGCGGAGCGTCCCGCCAGAAACAACACGCCGCCGCCGCGCTGATCCACGAACTGCCCGATCAGCTCCTGCTGCGCGGGCGTGAAGTAGGCCGCTTCCACGCTGCCCACAATCAGGCCCTGGAAGCCGAACAGCTCCTCGGGCCGCGCGGGGAAGCCCTCCTCCAGCTCTTTGGGATTGGCGATGCCCTGGCGATAGGTCTTGTTCTCGGTGGTCCGCAGGATGCTCGCCAGCAGCAGGCTGCGATCCTCTTCGGCCGCCCGGCGGATGAACTTCATCTCCCAGCGCGGCTCGCCCTCCAAATAGAGAATGCGGGCCTTTCTCGACTCCACGTGCACCAGCCGCGTCAGGGAGTTGTTGCCGCGGTGCTCTTCTCCCTCCAGCGGCTCGATCGCGACCTCCAGACTCTTGGGGCCCGCTATTCCAGCGTTGAACAGGATCGCCTCGGTCTGCCGCGCATCGCCGCCGCGAAGCGTGATCTCCTGGGAGGCCAGCGCCTTGCCGCTCTCCCGCACCACCAGCCTGGCCTTGCGGTCCGCATATCCGCGGTGCCGGAAAGTGACCACCGCGCTGAGGCGGGAATCCGCCAGCGCGCGGCTGGGCAGCGCCGCTTCGCGGATCTCGATGTCGCGCTCGAGTTGCTCTGTTCCGATGCCCACGCTGTGCACGGGAATGCGGCGCCGCCGGATCTCCGCGATGGTCTCCAGGCTGATCCCGCCCGTGTTGTCGCTGCCGTCGCTCAACAGCACAACCGCGCCTACGGGAAGGCTGCCGGCCTCGGCAGCGATAGTCTTCAGATTGTCGCCGATGCGCGAGGCGGGCGCTTTGCCCTCCAGCGCTTCCAGCGTCTCGATCCGCTGGAGGCCCTTCCCGAAACTGTACAGCCGCACCTGGAACTTCTTCTTGAGATCCTCCAGCAGGCTGTTGCGGAGCACCGCGGCGGCCTGCTCCAGCCGCGTCGCGCTCCCTTCCCGGATGGACATGCTCCGCGAGTCATCCACCAGCACCGCCACCATGTTCTGCTGCGGCTTCAGCGTGGCGATGCTGACCGCTGGCCTCCACAGCAACGCCAACAGCAGCGCGATCAAGGCGGTCTGAAGCAGCCAGATGGCGCCCGCGCGCGGCCACGACATCACCACCCGGCCCGACCGAGATCTCCGCCACACCTGCGCTCCCAGCGCCGCCCCGCCGGCCGCCAGCAGCGCCGCCAGCAGCCACAGCGGAGCGCCGCTCAGCAGGACGAGCCGGCCCTTCTCGAAAACCGTCCACGGATACTTGAAGAGAATTTCGAACATCGGGGCGGCGCCGCAAGACTGAAGCTCAGTGCACCATGGCGTAGATGATGTAGTTAATGCCGATACGATAGGCCAGCGAGGCGCAGCGCTCCGGGTAGCGCGGCCAGTCAGCCCATTCCCAGGCGTCTCCCAGGTCCATGTTGTGGCAGATGGCCACCATGATGCGGCCCCTGTCGTCGTAGACGCCCCGCCACCGCGGCTCGATGCCGTCCTGCTCGAAGGTCCGGCCGGTGCGGAACATCATGATCCCAGGCACCTGGAAGCGCTCGTCCAGGTCGTAGAGCACGTGAAAGATGGCGTCCGGGCTTTCGATTTCCACCACCGGGCGATCGGGGAACACCCG
>VFZS01000484.1 GCA_016871095.1 Acidobacteriota bacterium | reverse complement strand
CCGCGTCTTCCTGGGCAACCCCTTCTTACCCGCGGTCAACACCTCGTAGCCTTCCGAGGCAACACCAAACCCAGTTGCCCGCTTCCTTCAGGTGGCATCCCGGGCGGGATGCCACCTGAGTAGTTACCACCAGAGTAGCCACGAGGAGACGGGGACTTTCTGGACGGGTTGCGGCGCTATCCGGCGCGCGGTGTTCGAGGCGGCGGGGGGCTTTCGGGAAACGTACCATAAACCGTACTTGGAGGACATCGAATTCGGCTGGCGTTTGCACCAGGCGGGGAAGAGGATCCGGCTGGACAAGGGGCTGCGCGTCAAGCACCTGAAACAATGGGGGCTGTGGAAGACGCTGAAGACTGACCTGCTGGACCGCGCCGTTCCGTGGACGCAGTTGATCCTGCGCTACCGGTCGATGCCGGCGGACTTGAACCTGCGCTGGGGACACCGGGCCAGCGTGTTGCTGGTGAGCCTGCTCGCGGCTGGAGCGGGGCTGGAGCTGGTACGAACCGCGGTAACATGGCAGCCAGCGCCGTGGTGGATGTGGTTTGCGGGTGCGGCCGCGGGAATGGCGGGCTTGGTGGCGCTGAATCGGGGGTTCTACCGGTTTCTGGCCGAGCGGAGAGGCTGGTGGTTCGCGCTGCGTGCGTTGCCGTTGCACGCGCTGCACTACCTGGTCAGCGGAATAGGATTTGGGATCGGGGTGGTGGGGTACCTGATGGGGCGGCGGAAAGCACAGGGGCCCTCCTCGGCTTCCAGGGGTAGCTCAAAGTAGAAGAGGTCTTTCCCGGTGGCGGCCTGCCGGAGACCTCCGAGGAACAGGACGGAGCCGGAGCGGAAACAGGCCTGGAAGTAGAGGAAGCCGCTGGCGGACTCGCCTGCCGGGAGCATGCGGGCTGAGAAAGCGCGCCCTTCGATCTCCCAGGCGCTCAGGGGGCTCTTGCGGCGCGAGAGGCCCGGGAGCCGGCCGGGAATGGGGTGGGGAGTCGCATCAGGCCTGGGCGTCCCGCTGAGGTAGCGGATGTCGGAAGCGGGTGTAGCTTCGATGCGGCGGCGGTCAGGAGTGATCAGCTCGGCCCGCATACCTTCCAGTGATACAGTCTGGCCGCTCTGGTTGACGATGAGCACGAGGATGGGCAGCACGCCGTAAGAGTTGGGATCGAGCTTCCCGAAGGCGGCGCGCAGGTCAGCCGTCTTGAGAAAGGGGCGGGCGGCCAGCGTGACCTGGTCGATGGTCTGGCGGTCCCGGAAACTGGAGAGCGGACCGGGGGAGAACTTGGGCGGCTCTTTCTCGGCGGCGTGAGCCAGGGGGAGGCTAAGGAGTACAATCAAGCACTTCAGGGCCATGTACTTGCTGTATCGCACGCTACAGATTCTCGCGTTCCCTCTAATCGTACTGTATCTGACCCGGCGGGTGGTTCGTGACCGGCGGTACTGGCGAGGGCTGAGCGAGCGGCTGGGGTTTCTCCCGGCGGAGTTTCGCCAGGCGGCGCCGGGCGCGATTTGGGTGCATGCCGTATCGGTGGGGGAGGTGTTCTCGGCGGTGGAGCTGCTGCGGCGGCTGCGGGAGAAGCACGCCGCGGCGCCGCTATTCGTCTCGACAGCGACCCTGGCAGGCCGTGCGGCGGCGGAGCAGAAACTGGAGGGGATGGCGGACGGGGTGTTCTTCGCGCCGCTGGATTTCTGCTTCGCCGTGCGGCGGGTGCTGCGGGCGCTGCGGCCGAAGCTGCTGGTGGTGATGGAAACCGAGATCTGGCCGAACCTGTGGCGGGAGGCCAAGCGGACCGGCTGCGGGCTGCTGGTGGTCAACGGGCGCATCTCGGACCGGGCCTGGCCGCGGTACCGGAAGCGGAGGTGGTTCTTCCGCCCTGTGCTGGGACAGGCCGATGCGATCCTGGCGCAGAACGAGATCAGCCGCGCGCGGTACCTCGAGCTGGGCGCACCGGCGGAGAATATTCGCGTGGGCGGCAACCTGAAGTACGATTTCGACGCCGGGCGGGCGCGGGCGACGGCGGCGGTCGCGGAGCTGGTGCAGCGGGCAGGCCCCAAGGAGATCGTCATCGCGGCGAGCACCATGCCTCCAGCGGGCGTGGGGGACGTGGACGAGGACGAGCTGTTTCGGGAGTGGGCCGCGCGCCACCAGCGGTTGCTGCTGATGCTGGCGCCGCGGCGGCCGGAGCGCTTCGAGACTGCGGCGCAGGCGCTGGCGCGCGCGGGCGTGGAGTTCGTGCGGCGTTCGGCGGTGGGTCCCGGAACGGAGCTGCGGCTGCCGGGCGTGCTGCTGGTGGACACCATCGGGGAGCTTGCGGGGCTGTTCCGGCTGGCGGACGTGGTGTTCATGGGAGGAACCCTGGCGCGGCGGGGCGGGCACAACATCCTGGAGCCGGCGTTCTTCAGCCGGGCCATCGTGATCGGTCCGCACATGGAAAACTTCCCGGACATCGCGGAGAAGTTCCGCGCCGGAGGTGCGGTGGAGGAATGCACCGAGCTGGCGCCGGCAGTCGAGCGACTGCTGGGGGATGCGGAGCGGCGGGCGGAACTGGGCAGGCGCGCGCGGGAGCTAGCGGCGGCGGAACAGGGTGCGACGGCGCGGGCGCTGGCGGAGATTGGCGGACTGTACGAGGGGTCGATGCCGAGGCATCGCCCGGCGTGCTACCGATCCCTGTGGCTGCTGTCGGGGGTGTGGCTTGCGGGCGTGTCGCTGAAGCGTTGGTACTGGAGAGGCAGGAGCCGGCGACTGGCCACCCCGGTGATCAGCGTGGGCGGGTTGGCGGCGGGGGGCGTAGGGAAGTCGCCCCTGGTGCTGTGGCTGGCTGAGCGGCTGAAAGCCTCCGGATACCGGCCTGCGGTGCTGACGCGCGGATACCGCAGGCGGACGCGGGAGAGGGTGACCATCCTCGAGGAAGGCACGCGAGCGCCGGTGGCGGTGACCGGAGACGAGGCGGCCAGTTACCTGGGCGTGGGACCGGTGGGGATCAGCGCGGACCGCTACGCGGCCGGGCGGCTCATCGAGGAGCGCTATCGGCCGGACGTGTTCCTGCTGGACGACGGCTTTCAGCACTGGCGACTGGCGCGGTCGCTGGAAGTGGCGGTGATCGACGGGCTGGACCCGTTCGCGGGTGGAGCGCCGCTGCCGCTGGGGAGATTGCGCGAGCCGCCGGAGGCGCTGGCGCGGGCGGACGCGGTGGTGATCTCCCGCGCACCGGCGGGCGGAACGCTGGAAGCGGAGATCCGCAAGTACAACGCGGTCGCGCCAGTGTTCAGCTCACGGGTGGCGGCGGAGGCGTGGGTGGACGCGGCCACGGAGGAACGCCGGAGGACGGCGGACTTGCCGATTGCGCGAGTGGGGGCCTTCTGCGGACTGGGCAATCCGGCCTCCTTCTGGAAGACGCTGGCGGAGCTGGGGTGCCGTCCGATGTTCCGCGCGGGGTTTCCGGATCATCATGCGTACCGCATAGAGGAACTGCGAGCCCTGGCGGCGCGCGGCGCGCAGGCGCTGCTGACGACGGAAAAGGATTACCGCAACCTGCCGGCGAACTGGCGGGAGGCGGTCGCGCCGCTGCGGCTGTGGTGGCTGAAGATCGGCCTGGAGGTGGAGCGCGCGGACGACCTGCTGGAGCTGGTGAAGGGGCGGATTGGGGCGCGGTAGCGGGTAGTATGCGCGGGACGGAGGACCAAACCCGGAAGGGGTTGGACTTGCGCTGAAGTAGGACGAATTGTCATACTGAGGACCGTGGTCAAGAAGATCGCAATAACGCTGGAAGAGCCTGCCGTCCGGGACCTCGACCGGTGGGTCCGCGAGGGCCGCTACCCGAACCGCAGCCGCGCGGTGCGATCCGCCGTCGATCTCCTGCTGGCGCGCGAGCGCCGGCAGCGCCTGACCCGGGAACTCGCCAAACTCGATCCCGCCGAAGAACAGGGCCTGGCCGAGGAGGGGCTGGGCGATTCGTCATGGCCCGAATACTGAGGGGTGAAATCTACTGGGCGGACCTGAACCCGGTCCGCGGCCGGGAGCAAGCGGGACGGCGGCCGGTGCTGGTCCTCAGCCACGAGCTGTTCAATCAGCGGTCGGGCACCGTAATCGTGATGGCTATCAGCAGCCAGCCGCAAAGGGCCGGCTTCCCGTTGACGTTCCCTCTGACCGCCGGGAAGCTGCCCAAGACCTCCTGGGTGAAGATCTCGCAGGTTCGCACCATCTCGGTTGAGCGCATCGGGCGTCGCATCGGGGCGCTGGAGCCCGAGGACCTGGCTGAGGTTGTGGAGGGCCTGTTGGAGTTGATCAGTTGACGCACAGCCGCACGAAGCACGGTTGCGTGCGCTGTACCCCCTGAACGCCGGCAGCGAGCGCCGCGCTCCAGTCGCTACTGGGGGGCGGGAAGGCTGTGCGGGCTTGAGGCTCAGTGCGCTACGCGCCGCTCGAGGTCGAGGAGGAAGCGCTTGAGTGGGAGGTGGCCGCTGTACCAGCCGCCCAGGGAGCCGTCGGCGGCGATGACGCGATGACAGGGAACGATAATGCCGATGGGGTT
>VFZS01000483.1 GCA_016871095.1 Acidobacteriota bacterium | reverse complement strand
GTCGCCGCCGAACTTCAGGGCATGCCGGCCCCGAATGGCGGTGAGGTGGGCCTCCAGACTCTGGTTGGCGTGCGGATACTTCCACCAGTTGTTCTGCGTTCCTTGGTAGCCATCAATGGTGATGGCCGGGAACACCCGCACGTCCGGCGGGATCGCGTCGGCATAAGTCTTGGGGAAACCGAGCGTGGTCAGATCGAAACCCTGGCTCTCCGGCTTCGGGTACTGGTAGATGTTAAGGCGGTAGAAGCCATACCGCAAGTTCAGGATGGTGGTGGGATTGATCTCGTAAACGTCATCCAGCGAAGCCGCGTGCTGTAGCCATTCCGAGTAGCCGCCCAGCACCAGGTTGCGGAACCAGTGACTGGAATGGCTGAACCGCTTGTAGGTGTTGAAGCGGCCGAACATGCGGTGTCTCGGACTCCAGTTATGGTCGGCCCGGGCCACGTGGTTGTAATAGGCAATCACCTCGGGGTCGTTCACCCGGATCAGGTTGTTACGGAAGTCTGCCGTGCCGGGCACGTTGGGGTCCGAATAGTAGCCGAGGATCTTCTTAGCGATGGGGCTGATGCGGCTGGAGGGGATGATGTTGCCCGCCAGCGGGTCCACCCGGGTGCGCCCGCCGGCCGCCGCCACGCGCGTGAACGGATCGTAGATCTGATACTGCGGGCCCAGCTTGAGCAGCGCCGAGAAGTCGCCGTTCTTCTGCTCCACCGTCGGGACCGTCAGCGTGCCTGAGCCATAGGCCGCGCCCATGGCCCGGCTCTCGTGAATGCCTTCATAGCCGTAAGCGAAAAAGGTGCGGTCCCGGCCGTTGTACAGCCTGGGGATGAACACCGGCCCGGTGCCGTGGGCGCCCCATCGCTTGTAAGTGAAATCGCCCTTGGGCTGGCCGGCCCGATTGGCGAAGAACAGGTTGGCGTTCAAGGCCGGGTCCAGGAGTGAATAGTAGCCCGTGCCGTGAAACTGATTGCCGCCGGACTTCAGGGTGATACTGGTCACGCCGCCCTGGGTGTGGCCGAAGCTGGCGTCGAAGGTGGCCGTCTGCACCTTGAACTCACGCACCATGTCCACCGGAGGCGTGTAGCCGGCCATCAAGTCCCCCACTCCCCAGCGATTGTTCAGCGCCGTGTTGGGTGTGCCGTCCAGGGTGACTTCGCTGCGGTTAGCTCGCACTCCGTCCATGGAGTAGCCCACGATGTGGGTCGGCTCGAAGGGCCGGTCCAGGCCCGGGTTCTGCGTGTGGACCACGCCGGGGCTGAGCGTGATCAGCAGAAACGGGTTGCCGTGGGCAATGGGCAGATCCGCCACCCGGCGCTGGTCGATCACCTGCCCCAGCGAGGCCGTGGTCGCCTCCAGCAGAGGCGTTTCCGCCGTCACCGTGACCTGTTCCGTGACTTCGCCCACTTGCATGGCCACCGGAATGGACAGGCGATCGGCGATGCGCAGCTCGATGCCCTCCCGCACAAAGGTCCGGAAGCCCGCCATCTCCGCCGTCAGCCGGTACGTGCCGGGCAGCAAGTAGGGAACCTCGTAGTTGCCGTCGGCGTTGGTGGCTGTCGAAACGGTCACATTGGTGGCCGGATTGGTCAAGCGCACCGTGACGTTGGGAATGACCGCGCCGCTGGGGTCCGTCACCCGGCCCAGAATCGTGCCTCGAGTTTCCTGCGCGCCCAGAACGGCCGCCAGGCAAAGCAGCAGAATCCCCGCCATTAGCCCGCGTGGGAATTTCCTTCGCATGACACCCTCCTTCGCTCCCGTCCCCGCGCCCGATCGCGCAGCGGCGCTGGGCTGGCGCCGGGCCCCCCGCCCCGAAAGGCGGGCACAACCATGGCGCGATCCAAGCCTCTGGCCCCTAGCCGGCTCTTAGTATACACCATGGGGGGAGGGCACACTCGCCTCGGGTTCGCCTGTACCGCCCGCTAAAAGGTGCTGGCGCGGGCTTCCGGCGAGCGCCGGTCCGCGTCACGGCTTCTTGGCGGCCGGGGGCTTGGGGGCGGGCGCGGGCGCCGGCTTGCTGGGTGCGGCTGGGGCCGCGGCGCCGGCGGTGGGCGCGTTCTTGTCGTACAACGCCACGATGTCGTTGGTGATGTCCACGCTGTTGGCCGCGTACAGCACCGGGGTCTGCGGCGAGCTGATGTCCAGAATCACCGAGTAGCCGTTGTCCTGGGCGTACTTGTAGATCACCGCCATGATCTTCTCTCCCAGGCCCTGGAGCAGTTTCTGCTGTTCCTGGTCGAACTCCGCCTGAGCGTCCTCGGTGTCGCGGTTCAGGCTGCGGGTCCTCTGGTCGATATCCCGCATCAGCCTCTGGCGCGCCTCTTCGCTGAGCGTGTTGCTGCCCTTCTGAAGCTGGTCGCGCAGGACCGTGAGCTCGGAGTTCTTCTTCTCGAGGTCCTTGCGCCGGGGATCGAAGCGGGCTTGCAGCTCGGCGGCCGCCTTCTGCCCGTCCTGGGTGCCTATGATGGCGTTCTGGATGTGGATGATGCCGACCTTGTTGGGCTGCGCGCCCGCCTGCGCGTATCCGAGGGCGGCGCAACCCACCGCCGCCAATGTAGCCTGAAGCACACTCTTGTTCACGACCTGGAATCCTCCGGGAGAGCCTTATCATAGCACAGCGCCGCCCTGGCCAGGAGGCTCGCCCCACGGGCGGCCTGGGCACGCCCGCGCGCGCCACCGCTATACTGGTCTTTCACGCCATGTCGAGCACCGATCAAGCCCCGCCCGTGGCGCTGCTGGTGACCACCCTCAGCGACGGGACCAAGGTCAAGCAGCGCATCCCCCGCATGCGCGCCTGCAACGAGAAGGACGCCAAGGGCAAGCTGTGCGCCGGGCACCTCAAGCGCTGGTACTTCTTCGGGGAGGAAGTCAAGGAGAAGCTCGGGCCCGAGGTCGAGATTTACCGCTGCGAGCGCTGTCAGACGCTGTACCTGCCCAACCCGGACGAAGAGCCCCGCACCGGCACGTTGTGCTGGTGAGCGGCGAGGGGTCCACATGAAAAACCGCACCAGGGCCACCCGTGCCCTGGTGCGGTCCGCCCCATGAGTGGGCTGGGATCCTGCGCCGGAGGGGTCTGGAGCATCGAGCACCCGCTTCGCGCTTCATTCCTGGTGAGGCCCGCGTCCAATCTTCCTCGCCACGAATGCCAAACCGCGACCGGTACCGGGATCCCGGGCGTGAAACCCGCTTGAGGCCGTGGCCTCTGTCCGCGCACGACCGACGACTGCACCCCTCCGCCGCAAGGCGGCCGACTGGTGCAGCCCGCACCGGAAAAAAGCCCTCTGTTGCAACCTACAGTCGGGAAGCGAGAGGCACTACAAAATCAAACATCGGCTCCCGCAAGCACGTTGTTCAAAATCCGTCCACTCGCACCCTCCTGCCTGTTGCAGCAGAGGGCAGGTTCAAAGAACATCAATCGTCAATTCGGCCATCTTAGCAGCACGCGTGCCACCGTGGTCAAGCTGCGCGCAAGTGATTGAAAATACAAGGGGCGCCTGAGGGCCATCCCGCGGCGTCCGTAGCCGGCGGCTGCGGCGGGTGTGGCAGTGTGACACAATCGGTCAGGAATGCCCATTGCCCAGGCCCTGTGCGCGGTGCTGCTGGCCGGCGCCGCCCCTAGTCAGGAATTCAAGATCTACACCGAGCACCCCAGGCTGCTGGTGCGGCCCCAGCGGCTGCGGCTGCTGAAGCGCGAGAGCCAGCGGCAGTCGCTGCGCTGGGAGCAGTTCCACACCCTGATGGCGGGAGGGGCGCGCATGCCCGAGCCGGGCTTCGCCCTGGCTCTCTACTACCAGGTCACCGGGGAGCGGCAGGCCGGGGAGGAGGCGGCGGACTGGGCCCTGGGACCGGGCGAGGACTTGCGGCAATTGGCGCTGGTCTTCGACTGGTGCCAGCCGGTGCTGACGCCCGAGCAGGCGCAGGTGCTGGTCAGCAAGATCCGGAGCCGCCTGGAGAAGGCCTCAGGCGCGAGAGACATCACGTCCGCTCGCTCGCAGGTGCTGGCGGCGGTGGCGCTGGCCGGGCATGTCGAGAAGCTCCCCGAGGCCACGCTGGAGGCAGTCGTGAACCAGTGGTGGAAAGGCCAGATGGCGCCCGCCCTGAAGAGCGGCCGCGGGGTAGTCCCACGCGACCAGCACTACGCCCTGTTCGAGCTGATGCACGCTCTGCGCGACAACCTCGAGGTGGACTTCACCGAGGACGCGCGGGCCTGGTTCAAAGAGCTGCCGCTCTACCAGCTTCTGAGCTATTACCCCGCCTCCTACCCGGCGCCCGAGAACGAGTACCGCATCCCCTCCGGCGGCGGCGCCCAGGTGGACCTGCGGCGCGCCGCGCTGTCGCGCGCCGCCGAGATGGCCATGCTGGCCTACGAGCCCAACACCCTGGAGAATCAGTACCTGCAAGGCTGGGCCATGCACGACCGCTTCCTGCTGCGCGACGCCTTTGGTATTACCTACGAATACCTGTGGGCCAACCCGTATCATCCCGGACTCAGCTACCACAACCTGCCGCTCGAGCTGCACGACC
>VFZS01000482.1 GCA_016871095.1 Acidobacteriota bacterium | reverse complement strand
GCAGACCCGCTATCCCGGCTTCGATCTTGAGCCTGACGCCTCCGGCTTCTACAAGGTAGCCTCCATCTACAAGGACGGCCCCGCCGACAAGGACTTCGTCAAGATCGCCGTGGGCAACTTCATCCTGGCGGTCAACGACCGCGAGCTCAAGGCCGGCGACAACTACTGGAAGCACTTCACCACCGCGCCGGGCCGCAAGATGGAATTCACGGTCAGCTCGAAGCCGTCGGCGGACGGCGCCTGGAAAGTGCAGGTCGAGCCGGTTTCGAGCACGGCGTTCACCACGCTGCAATACCACAAGTGGGTGGCCGAGCGGCGGGCCATGGTGGACAAACTCTCGGGCGGCGAGATCGGCTACCTGCACATCCGCGCCATGGACGCCGAATCGCTGCGCAAGTTCGAGCGCGAGATCGGGGACACGCACGCGAAAAAGGCGCTGGTAATCGATCAGCGCTTCAACCCCGGCGGCGGCATCGACCAGGAGTTGCTGCAAATCCTGGGCCAGCGGCAGTATCAGTACACCCGCGGGCGGGGGTCGGTCGAGATGAAGCGGCCGCTGAGGACCTTCTACGGTCCCATGGTGGTGATGCAGAACGAGCGCTCGACCTCCGACGCGGAGATGTTCCCCGACGGCTTCCGGACGCTGGGGCTGGGCAAGGTGGTGGGCGTCACCACGTATGGCGCGGTCATCGGCACCGGCTCCTACCGGCTGATGGACGGCTCGATGATCCGCACGCCGGGCTCGGGCGTGTGGAACGTGCGGGGCACGAACCTGGAGAACTACGGCGTGCCGCCGGACATCCACGTGGACAACACGCCCGAGGATTTCCTGAAGGGCCGCGACGCGCAACTGGAGAAGGCCGTCGAGGTGTTGAAGGAGGAGATGAAGAAGCGGAAGAGCTGACGGCCGGGGCCTTGCGGGCACCCCCACGGCGGGGCCACAAGCTGAAGCTTGCGCCACCAGCTCACGGCAAGCGCCGCACGGTGACTTGGTGCACGCCGAGGGGTTGGGCGCCGGAGTGGAGTTCCACTTCGAGGCGGCCCGGGCCGGCGGGAATCTCGGTGGCGCCGAGAACGACTTCCGTGGCGCCCTCGGCTGCGGAGGCTTTCAGCGCGGCTCCGTTCAGGCGGAAATGCACTTCCGGCGCCGTCTCGGCCGGGGCCATGCGGACGGAGATATCGTACCGCGCCTTCTCCGCCACCAGCACTTCCCAGTAACCGAGCGACTTGGCGCCCCAGCTCGCGTTGGGACCGCGCCAGTCCTGGCGCGTGAGGATCACAGGATTCTCGTGCGTCGTGCCCAAGTGGATGCGCGGCGGCGCATAGCCGCGGGTCGAGGAGACATCCTTGAACCACTCCTCGTATTCCTTACGCAACTTGGCCGCGATGCCGGGATGCTGGGCGGCGACGTCGTTAGCCTCCGCCGGGTCGTTCTCCAGGTCGTAGAGCTCCTTGCCGTCCACGAGTTTCCAGCGCTGGTTGCGTGCGGCGCAGGCACGATGCGGCTCCGGCTCGTCGCCGCGGTGCCATTGGAAGAACAGCGTACGATCCGGCCACGCCTTCGCCTCTCCACGCAGCAGCGGCATCAGGCTCCGCCCATCGATCTTGACGCCCTGAGGCCGGCGTGCGGCGCAGGCCTCGACCAGCGTGGGCGCCACGTCGATATGCGCGGCGACCCGGTCGATGCGCGCGCCGGGCTTCACCACCCGCGGCCAGCGCAGGAAGAAGGGCACGCGGATGCCGCCTTCGTACACCGAGCCCTTGAGGCCCCGCATGTTGCCGTTGTAGCGTTTGCCGGCCGGGCCGTTGTCGGTGAGGAAGATGACGATGGTGTCCTCGGCGAGCTTCAACTCATCCAGGCGGGCCAGCAGGCGTCCGATATTCTGGTCGATGCTGGCGACCATGCCGTAGACCTTGGCGGTCTGCTCGTTCAGACCCATCTTGCTGAAAGGCTCGAGGTAGGAGTCGGCGATCTCGAGCGGGCTGTGCGGGGCGTTGGTGGGCAGGTAAAGGAAGAAGGGCCGGTCGCGGTTGGCTTCCACGAAACGCAGCGCCTCGGTGGTGTAGACGTCGGTGCAATAGCCGCGGAAGCGCTCCGGCGCACCGTTGCGCAACAGGATCGGGTCGAAGTAGCTGCCGCCGCCGGGAAAATCCGACGGCTGGCCCAAGCCTCCGCCCTTGTGGACGACGGCCTCGTGAAAACCCTGGTCGATGGGGCGCATGGGATAGTTGTCGCCCAGGTGCCACTTGCCGAAGATCCCGGTGCGGTAACCGGCGGCGCCGAGCATCTCGGCGAGCGTGACCTCGTCCGCATGCATCATCGAGCGGCCCAGGAAAGTGTCCACGACGCCGGTGCGGTAGTTGTAGCGGCCGGTCATGAGGCACGAGCGGGTGGGCGAGCACACCGGCATGACGTGAAACTGGGTGAGCTGCGCGCCTTGGTGGGCGATGCGGTCGAGGTTGGGTGTGCGGAGGTGCGGGTTGCCGTGAATGCTCAGGTCGCCCCAGCCCTGGTCGTCGGTGATGATCAGGACCACGTTGGGGCGCCGCGCCCGCGGCGCCGCCGTGGCGGCGGCGGCCGCCACTGATCGGGACAGGAAGTCGCGTCTGTTCATGATTCCTCTTAGCAGTCCGTGGAAGGAGTCCGCGGGCAAGCTAAAGCATACCCCACGTGGGATGTATACCGTTGATCTGGCTGGTGGGACATGCTTCAGCTTGTCGCCCTCGAATCAGCGGAGGGACTTCTTCCACGGGCTGTCAGGCTATCCTACGGCGGGGAGGAGGCCCTTGCAAGCGGCTTGCTGCCGGCGGCGCTGCTGAGCCGCTATGCTAATGGGGAGATCGAGGAGCCACCATGCTGAACCGCCGGCAGTTTCTTGCTTCCTCCGGGGCCGCGACTGGCCTGATCGCCGCTCCCCCGCGCCGTCCCAACATCATCGTCATTCTAACCGACGACCAGGGCTACGCTGACGTGGGCTTCCACGGGTGCCGCGACATCCCCACTCCGCACCTGGACAGCCTGGCGCACTCCGGCGTGCGCTTCACCAACGGCTATGTGTCGCACGCCTTTTGCAGCCCCACCCGGGCCGGCCTGATGACCGGGCGCTACCAGCAGCGCTACGGGCACGAGAACAATCCCATTTACAACCCGCGCGACGAAGTTGCGGGCCTTCCGCTGGAGGAGGTCACGCTGCCCCAGGTGCTTTCGCAGGCTGGCTACGCCACCGGCCTGGTGGGTAAGTGGCACCTGGGCGCGGCGCCTCCGCTGCACCCGCTGCGGCGGGGCTTCCGCGAGATGTACGGTTTCCTCGGCGGCGGGCACGATTATTTCAAGACGCAGATGGAAGGCGAGGCCCGCGAGTACCTCATCCCCATCCAGCGCGACGGCCGGCCGGAGCCTTTGACCGATTACCTCACCGATGCCCTCTCCCGCGAAGCCGTGGCGTTCATCCGGCGGCATCGCGCGGACCCGTTCTTCCTCTATCTCACCTACAACGCGCCGCACACTCCGCAGCAGGTCACGGAGAAGTACCTCAGCCGCTTCACCGGCATTCAGGACGAGAGGCGGCGCAACTACGCCGCCATGCTCAGCGCCGTGGATGATGGCGTGGGTCAGGTGCTGGCCACGCTGCGGGAGCTCGAGCTGGACTCCGAAACGCTGGTCTTCTACCTGAGCGACAACGGCGGGCCGACGGCCGTAAACGGTTCCCGCAACGACCCCCTGCGCGGGGCCAAGGGCGCGCCGTTCGAGGGCGGCATCCACGTGCCATTTGTGGCGCGCTGGCCCGGCCGCCTGCCCAAGGGCAAGGTGAGCCACGATCCGGTGATCTCATTGGACATCTTCCCGACGTCGGTGGCCGCGGCGGGCGTCAAACCGCCCACGGGGCGGCGGCTGGACGGCGTGAACCTGCTGCCGCACCTGGCCGGGAAGGCGGGGGCGCCGCCGCACGGGCGCCTGTACTGGCGGCAGGGCGGCGGCACAGCGTTCGCCATACGCGAAGGCCGCTACAAGCTGGTCAAGCCCGCCGATGGCGCGGTGCAGGTTTACGACCTGGAGGCCGACATCGGGGAGAGCAGAGACCTGGCAGCCGAGCGGCCCGAACTGCGCGACAGGATGCTCCAGGCCTGGGAGGCGTGGGACCGGGAACTGATCCCCCCGCGCTTCGAAAGCCCCCGCCCTGCGCCGAAGAAGGGCTGACGGGATCGCGCCTGCTGTACCCGCCGCGGGAGTCAACCCTCGGGCCGCAACCGGTCCAATTTCTCGACGGGCACTGGCAGGTCCAAAGTCACCGTTGGTGGATGACGGCTGACTGGGTCATCGGATCCAGCAAGAACGCCGCCTCGTCCGTGCCGCCCATGAATTCCAGCGCCTGCCTGGCGGCGTGGAGAATATCGGTGACGGAGGCCCGGTCGCGCAGTTCAGCCGGAGACACAGCGCGGCATAGCCGCAGCCAAAGCCCTGCTGGCGGTTCCGTGGGGCGAACCTCCAGGTTTGCGAGCTGGTTTTCCAACCAGCTTTGGGCC
>VFZS01000481.1 GCA_016871095.1 Acidobacteriota bacterium | reverse complement strand
CCACGAGCGTGAGCGAGTGGTCCCAGTTATGGCATTCGCGCCGCCAACCGAGCCACGAGCGTGAGCGAGTGGTCCCAGTTATGGCATTCGCGCCGCCAACCGAGCCACGAGCGTGAGCGAGTGGTCCCAGTTATGGCATTCGCGCCGCCAACCGAGCCACGAGCGTGAGCGAGTGGTCCGTGCTATGCGCAGGTGCTTGTCAGGCTGCGTATAGTGTCTCATCGTGAGGTCTTCGATGGCCGCGGGGACGGTTCCGTCTGTCCCCGTGGGAGGCGTCGATTTCCCAGTCGTACATAGGCACGGCCTGGCGGCAGGCGGGACAGACGGTGACCCCCACGCCCCAGGCCGCCAGGCCCGTCAGGATTCCAGCTCCAAGCGGCATGGGTTCACCCGCGCACAACCGCGATGCTGTGAGGATACTACAGCCCGGGCGTGGCTTTAGGTTAGCCTGGTGGAGGAAGGAGGCTCTGCATGACCCGGCGTGAATGGCTTGCTCTGCCGGCTGGCGCGCTGGCGGGCGCCGCCCCGCGGGTGGAGGAGATTCGCACTATCAGTATGCAGCCGGACCTGTACCACGGCTGGCCGATTGTCATACGGCGCCGCAACGGCGAGCTGCTGCTGGCTTGCTCCGGCGGCCGGGAGGCGCACGTCTGCCCCTTCGGCCGTCTGGAGCTGATGCGCTCCGGCGACGAGGGACGCACCTGGAGCTGGCCGCAGGTGCTCATGGACTCTCCCATCGATGACCGCGACGCCGGCTTGTGCGAGACGCCGCGCGGAACCCTGCTGGCCACCACTTTCACTTCGCTGGCCTACGAGCCCATCCTGGAGAAGGCCAAGGAGTGGGCCCCGGAGCGCCTGGCGCGCTGGGAGGCGGTGCAGCGGCGGGCCCAGGCGGCGGACCGCAAGGCGCTGCTGGGCTGCTGGATGCTCCGCTCGGAGGACGGCGGGCTCACCTGGTCGGCCCCCTATCGGGTTCCGGTGAACAGCCCGCATGGTCCGACCGCGCTGGCCGATGGCAGGCTGCTTTACGCCGGCAAGCGGTTGTGGGATCAGCCGGCCGCGGTGGGTGTGTGCGAGTCACAGGATGACGGCCGCACTTGGGGCTGGCTGGCCGACCTTCCGGTTCGGCCGGGTGACCGCTTCGAAGCCTACCACGAGCTGCACGCCGTCGAGTCACAGCCCGGACGGATCATAGTGCATATCCGCAACCACAACCCGGCCAACCAGCGCGAGACGCTGCAAACCGAATCCGCCGACGGCGGCAGGTCCTGGAGCCTGCCCCGCGCCATCGGCGTGTGGGGGCTGCCGTCGCACCTGCTGCGGCTGCGCGCCGGACGGCTGCTGATGACCTACGGATATCGGCGCGCGCCCTTCGGCAACCAGGCGCGCTGGAGCGCGGATCAGGGCCAGACCTGGTCGCCGGCGATCACGATCTCCGCCGACGGTGCGGGCGGGGACCTGGGCTATCCCTCCACCGTCGAACTGGCGGACGGCACGCTGCTGACGGTCTGGTACGAACGGTTCAAGGAGTCACCGAACGCGGTGCTGCGGGCGGCCCGCTGGGTCTTGTAGCGGGCGTTAAGATGTAGGTCCGGCCTCCGGCGACGGGCTGGAACTCGAACCACCCGGCGCGCGGGCTTTCGAGCGCTACCGGACCCAGCGCGCGGCCCTCGGCATCGAGCGCCTTGAGCTGCCCCGGCTTCGCGCTGGCGAAACCGATGCGCGTGTTGCCGTAGATATCGATGAGCTCGATCGTGCCGCCGGTGCGGTCGCGCCGCGCCACGCTCCCGCTGCCGCCGAGGCCCCCCTGCTCGACCCACTGCCCGCGCCCGTCCAGGAATTCGTACTCGGGCGCCTTCACGTAGTCTATGCGGCGCCCATCAACGTGCGCGGAGAATTCGTGGAAGCGGGCGTTGGGGTTGAAGGCGAGCCACCCCGAGACGGGCAGCTCGAAGCGGCGCCCGGCGACGTCCGTCACCTCCCAGCTCCCTTCCGCGGCGCGGTTCACGTAGACCTGTGCGCCGTTCTCGTACTCCACGTGCAGGCGTGAATCGGCGAGCGCGCCGCTGGCGTGGGCCTGGGCGGGCGTCAGCCACCGCCCGTCGCGCGCGGCGTAGCGGATGCGCCGGGGCCGCACGAAAGCGTACTGCTGCTGCAACTGCTGGAGCATGTAGTAGGAGCGCGCCATGGCCTCCACGCCGAAAGGCTCCTCCAGCCCCCAGTCGTTCACCAGCCAGCCCAGGTTGCCGTAGCCGATGGTGGTGGCCAGGAACAGGTCCACGTACTCGCGGCGCTTGGGGGAGTCCTTCCATTTGGGATCCAACCGGCTGAGGTAGTAGTAGGTGTACCCCATGCCGTAGTTGGCTTCCAGGGGATGCAGCTTGTGCAGCTTGAAGGCGCTGTCCAGCGGGTGAGTGAGCAGGTTCACGTCGGTGTAGACCCAGCCATAGCCGCCTGACTGGAGTCCGGCGTACAGCCACTGGTAGGTGCTCTCGGATTGCGTGGGGCCGTAGACGCGCTGGTCGTTGAGCAGCAACTGTCCGTAAGCGTAGAACGTGGCGGCGAACGTGCCAGCGCCGGGCACGCGCGCGTCGAAGTCGCAGTAGCTCCAGGGCGCGACGGCGGTGTGAACGTCGGTGTAGGACATCATGATGCCGTAGCGCTGCTTGATGCGTTGGGCATAGTATTCGTCCATCTCGACGGCCTTGGCCGGCTTGAGGGCGTAGGTCCGCGGCCAGGCGCGGCGCCACTCGCCGTCGGGCATGCGCTGGACCAAGTCGGGGTCCCAGTTGGTGTTGACCGGGGCGAAGTCGCAGTAGTTGGTGTAGACGCCCTGCCGCCATCCCAGCTTGCCCTGCGCCTGGATATACCAGCGCAACGCGGCGTCCCCGCCCTTCTGCGGCGCGCTCCGCAGGCGCATGGTGTAGCTGTCGGCGTTATCGCGCCAGGTGACCTCGTGGCTGTGCTGCATGATGTGTTCCAGGCCGTAAGCGCGGATCCGACGCGAGCGCTGATGGTCTTGTTGAAAGGTCTCCGGGGAAGTCACCGTCCAGATTGCGCGCTTGCCTTCCGGCTGGCGCAGTGACGGGGGATTGGCGATGGTAGGCAGGGTCTCTTCGTAGACTGGCGAGTTGGTCAGGAAGATGCGCTCGTACAGGTTATTGCGCCGGCCGTCAGTCTTGGCGGTGTAGCGCAGCGACCCGTTGATCTCGGCGCTGCCGGCGCTCACCTGGGGATCCTTGACGAAGTGCGGCGCGGAGGCGTTGGAGCGGTACCAGTCGAACCACACGCTGGTGAAGACCGGACGCTCCGCGCTGCCGGACAGCAGCACGCGCGGGTTCGAGGAGCCGTAAGTGAGGTAAGGCACGGTGATCAGCCTGGGCTGCTGAACGCCCGCCACGCGCCCGAAACTCAGTTCCACGGCTTCGCCTCCGTCGCACCACACATCCAGCACCAGCGACTTCTGCCAGAGGCGCAACTGGTAGTCCGCCAGGCGCGACCCGTGGCGGAACTTCGTCTCGATCACGTCGCCGGCCAACGTCGCTGATATCAGCTCCCCTTCCGCCGCCCGTCCCTCGGGCGTGTCGGCGAAGCGGATGCCGCCGCCGTCCAGGGGCCGGAAAGCGGCGCCCCCGTTGACGCTCACGCTGAGCTCGCCGAGGTCGCCGGCACGGGGCCGGTACTCATAACGCACGGTGGCATCGCGGCCCTGGTAGAGCAATTCGAAGTGGTTGCTCTGCACCTCGCGGAGCGACACGCGGAAGTCCTTTTCGAAGTTCGAGGGCAGGATGGTTTCTTCGCGAGTGGGGAACGGCAGAATGCCCGGGCCCGTGTTGAGGCCCGCGATCTGGCCGCGGTAGGGTTTCAGGTTGCGCTGCGGCTGGGGTTTGAAGCGGAGGGGCTTGAGCGGCTCGGTGTAGAACGCCAGCGAATCGCAGTAGAAGTAACGCGGCTCGCCGTGCCTCACTCGGGAGATTTCGAGACCCGAGAAGCTGGCCGGCCACGCCAGTTGCCCGAGGACAGCGGCAGGGACCTTGCGGTGAATCAGCCACCACTGCTTCCAGCGTATGTCGGTGAGCTGGATGCGATGCTCCTTCCCGCCGGCATCGGTGACCAGAACGGCGACGTCCGCCGGCGGCGTGCCGTCGTCGCGGACCCAGTTCCAGCGGTTGCCGAAGCCCCACAAGTCGATGGAATCGAACTTCGCGGGGAGGGGGATGGGTTTGGCTGGGCGCGCAATGAGGCGGCTCGTTTCGCCGGCGCCCGCGTAGAGGAACTTGGCTACGTGCTGGCCCCACAGTTGCTGCTCGCGACTGCGCCGCAATTCTCCGCTGGCTCCGCCGTGGAGCTCGAGGGTCCATCCCCGCAGATCCTCGAAGTCCACCAGGGTGTTGGGGTGCTCCTGGCGCTGGGTCCAGGTGAGCTCGTAGGGTTGTTGCCCCAACTGCTGCCAAGGCTCGATTTCGTTGATGACCGGCACGACCTTGTCGGGGGCGGCGGCCGCAAGCAGGAAGAGAACTAGCATGAGGTGCTCC
>VFZS01000480.1 GCA_016871095.1 Acidobacteriota bacterium | reverse complement strand
GTCTGCGCGCAGGCGGTGTGCGGCGCCGAGCTGCGCGCCGGCGCCGCCAGCCGCGTGATCACCCCGGAGGTGAAGCCCGGCTCGCGCATCTTCCTGGCGGGTTTTGGCAACAACCGCCTGGCCACCGGCGTTCATGACGATTTGTTCGCGCGCTGCCTGGCGCTGAGCGCCGGCGCCAGGCCGGTGGTGCTGTGCGGCGTGGATTCCATCGGGCTGTTTCTCGAGGATGTCCAGAAGATCCGCCAGGGCGTAGCCGGGGCCGATGTGATCGTCGCCCCCACTCACGTTCACGAGGCGCCGGACACCATGGGCCTGTGGGGTCCGGCCTTCGGGGTGAGCGGCATCGACGAGGAGTACAACGCCCTGGTCATCGAGCGCACGGCCGAGGCGGCCGCTGAGGCGGTGCGAACGCTGAAACCAGCCCGTCTTCGCGCGGTCCGCTACCACTCGGCGGAGCTTGACGGGATGGTGAACGACACCCGCCCGCCAGTGGTGCTGGATTCGGAGCTGGTGATGCTGTCGGTCACAGACCGGGCGGGCCGGCCCATCGGCACAGTGGTCAACTGGGCCAACCACCCCGAGGCGCTAGGCTCGCGCAACACCGAAATCACCTCCGACTACGCGGGCTACCTCTACAGCCGGCTGGAGGAGCGGCTCGGCGGAGTGGCGGTGCTGCTGATCGGAGCCATCGGCGGGATGCAGTCGCCGCTGGGGGCCAAGATCCCCGACCCCGAGACCGGACAGCCGGCGCCCGCCAACAGCTTTCGCATGGCGGAGCTGATCGGGCGGCGGGTGGCGGACCTGGCCGCTGACGCAGTCACCAGGAGCAAGCCCGTGACGATCAGTGAGCTGGCCTACACCGAGCGGCCGCTGCGCATTCCGGTCACCAACGCGGGCTACCTGATGGCGGCCAAGGCGGACATCTTCAAAGGTCGCAAGCCGATGACCGCAGACGCGGGCACTTCCACCGTGGTGGGCTACCTGCGGCTCGGCCCGCGCGCCAGGCCGGTGCTCGAAGCAGCCTTCGTGCCCGGCGAGTTGTATCCTGAGCTGAGTGTGGGCGGCATCGAGCGCTATTCCGGCGCCGATTTCCCCGAGGCGGTCGTCGAGCCCCCGCTGAAGCAGATGATGAAGGCGCCTGTCCGCATGGTCGTCGGGCTGGCCAACGACGAGATCGGCTACATCATCCCCAAGGCGGAGTGGGACGAGAAACAGCCTTGGTTGAAGAACGCCGAGAAACGCTGGTACGGTGAAGTCAACTCGGTCGGCCCGGAGGCCGCGCCGCTGATCATGGGCGCGCTGCGGGAGCTGATCGCGGGAAAATGAAGCCATGGCCGAGCCGGTACATGAATTCACCATTTGCATCGATCAGGTGCGGGACTACGAGTTCCGGGTGCGTTTCGACAAGCTGAATCTGCCGGAGCTGACCCTCGACGAGCCGCCGCCGCTGGGCCAGGATGCAGGTCCGAATCCCTCACGCATTCTGGCGGCGGCCATCGGCAACTGCCTCGCCGCCAGCCTGCTGTTCTGTCTGCGCAGGGCGAAGGTGAACACCCAGTCGCTGCGCGCCGAAGTCAAGACCCAGATCGTGCGCAACGCGCAGAAACGCTTGCGGGTGAGCCGGGTCGAGGTGGCCATAAATGTGGCAGTGCCCGAGGCGGAAAGGGAAGCCGCCTGCCGCTGCCTCCCCCTGTTCGAAGACTTCTGCACGGTGACGCAGAGCATCCGCGACGGCATCGAGGTCCAGGTGAGGGTCACGGGGCTGGACCGCTAACCGCGGTGGCAGGGCGCCTGACGGCGCAGGAGCGGCGGAAGGGGTTCGAGGCTGCAGCGACTCAGAGCTTCCGCATCAGCGCCTGGAAGCGCGGGTGCTGGCGGAGCGGGTCCAGGTTGCTGTCGTGCTCGTACCACCCTTTGTAGCGCAGGCCCTGGCGGAGGGCCCTCTCCAGGCATTCGAGGGCCGGCTCGATGCAGCCCAGCAGCGAGAAGATGCAGCCCACGTTGTAGAGCAACATCGCGTCGTCGGGGCGCAGCGCCAGCGCCCGCTCGGCCCACTCCCTGGCGCGCTGGTTCTGCCCCAGCGCCGCCATGCCGTTGGCGGCCATGTAGAGCGCCCGGACGTCGTCCGGATTGAGGCTCACGTGCTGCTCGGCCAGTTCGATGCCCCTTAGCCGCGCGGCCCGCGCGGCTTCCGGGTTCCCCAGGTCGTCGTAGCTCTGAGCCACCAGCAGCGGAGACTGGTAGTCCTCCGGGCGGACCCGCATGGCCTCTTCGTAGAAGCGCACCGCTATCGCCTTCTGGCCGCGGGAGAACAAGTGGCGCGCGTAGAAGTAGTGCGCCTCGAAGAGGTTCGCATCCAGCCGGAGGGCCGTCTCGAAAGCTCCCTGGGCCTCCTCATCGCGCTCGTTCAGCGATAAGGCCACCGCGCGGGAGGCGTGGGCCTGGGCCGAAGCGGGGTCGAGCTCGACCGCCCGCGCGCTGGCCCAGCCGGCCTGCTCGCGCGCCATCTCGCTCCGCTCGGCGTTCAGGTAGATGTAGGACCAGCAGTCCGCCAGGCCCGCATAGGCCAAGGCATAAGCCGGATCGACCGCGATGGCCTGGGTGAAAAGCTGCCGGGCGAAGCCGATGTCCTGCGGCCCGTAACCGTAGTAGAACCTGCGGCCGCGCAGATAGTAGTCGTAAGCCTGCACGTCCCGCGTGGGGGGCGCCCCCAGCGCCGCGCGCTCCTTGGGGCTCAGCCGGATCTCCAGAGCTTCGACCACGCGGTAGGCGATCTCCTCCTGGATGGCGAAGACGTCCTGGACCTCGCGATCGTAGCGCTCTGACCAGAGCTGGTAGCCGCTCTCGGCGTCGGTGAGCTGAACCGCAATGCGCAGGCGGCCCTCCGCCTTGCGCACGCTGCCTTCCAGAAAGTGGCGGACCCGGAGCCGACGGCCGACCTCGCGCACGTCGCGGGCTTCCCCCTTGAAACGGAAGGCCGAGGTGCGAGAGGCCACACGCAGACCCTGAATCCGACTCAGGGCCAGCAGGATCTCCTCGGCGATGCCCTCGCAGAAGTACTCCTGGTCCTTCTCGCGGCTCATGTCGAAGAAGGGCAGCACGGCAATGGAAGCCTCCTGCTCGTCGGGGAGCGGGGCTTCCTGCTCCAGCTCGGCGGCGCGGGCCTCCCACCAGGCATCCAGCTCAGGCTTGTAGGCGTAAACTGAGCCCAGCTTGTCGTGCCGCAAGCGGTGCACCGGGAGGCCCTGCTCGCGCTCCCAGCGCTGCACCGTGCGCGTGCCCCGCCGCAGATAGGCGGCGATCTCCTTCCAGGAATCGAGCCGCTCCGCCGGGGCGCCGGAGCTCCCGGGGCCTGACCGCGGCTCCGAGATGGGGACGACTCTGCGTGGGCGTGGCTCACCCATGTCTCCACTATAGACGGAGTGGCGGGTCGAAAGTTCCCTGCAACTGCCCCCGCCGGCGCCGGCGCTACTCCGCCTGGTTTACCGCCTTGGCCACCTCGACGGCGAAGACATAGGTCGGGCCGAACATGTTGGAGCGGAACACCACCCACTTCTGGTCGGGCGTGAAACTGGGGTTAGGCTCCAGGCGGTACTGGTGCTTCGACATGTTCACCAGGCGCTCGGCGCGCAGCACGCCGGGCTGCACGAAGCCGGGGTCCTCGATGCCGCGATTGGGAATAAGCTCGGCGCGGAACAAGTAGATCCACTGGCCGTCGGGCGCGCGCGCCACCTGGCCCGGATCGCCGCCGTCGCCGCAGAAGAGCTACCCGTCGCGCGACACGTTGAAGTGAATCGACCATTCGTTGCGCTGCAAGCTGTACCAGGCCCGCTCGCCGGTGTCTACGTTGTAGTGTGCCAGCCAGAAGACCTCGGCCCGCGGCGTTTGCAGGTCGTACCAGATGGTCTTGCCGTCGGCGCTCCAGAACTCGTGCCCGAAGACCTCCATGGCCATGGAGCGCGTGTGGATCTTCTTGAGCTGAGTGCCGTCGGCCCGGATCGTCCAGATGCGGTCAACGTTGTGGCGGGGCCCTTCGTGGCAGAACATGAGCAGCGCCGGGTCGGTGGGAGAGAACAGCAGATGGTTGAGCCAGTCGTTGGCCTTGTGGATGGTCTTGATCTCCCCGGTCTGGATGTTGACGGTGAACCGGCCCATGGGGAGACGTGCCGCCCAGCGCTGCTCGATCATCTGTCCTCTGCCTCTGCGACCGGGGACAGACGAGACCGGGGACAGACGGAACGTCCCCCGGCTCGCGTGAGGGCCCCTGGAAAGGGGGAACGTTCCGTCTGTCCCCCTGTCCGTCTGTCCCCCTGTCCGGGAGACATCGCCTGGCGGTCGACTTCTGGCGTTGACTGGGTATTCCAGGGGGCCTATAATTGAGACTGCCCAGAGGCGCCTGATTGTGTACTCCGTGCCCACAGAGGGACGTGCAGCGCAGAGGGCCGTGCATCGCCCGGGCGCCCGGGGGGCGGCACTTCACATACTCCGGAAAGGGGAGCTTCACATGACTGGAATCCGACGTCTGGCTTTCTGTTTA
>VFZS01000479.1 GCA_016871095.1 Acidobacteriota bacterium | reverse complement strand
CCAATCAAAGCCAGTATTCGAAGCATAGTCCCCGTGGTACACCCGGCGTGTGCGCGCCGGGCCGCTATACTACGGAGGATGTCCCGTGTATGCCGCCTGCTTGTCGCGTTGCTGCTGCTGGCCCTGCTGGCGCCGGCGGCGGATCAGCTCCGCTCGCTCACCATCCTGCACACCAACGATCTGCACGCGCGGATCTCGCCGGACCAGGAGGGGCGCGGCGGCTTCGCGCACCTGGCCACGGTGATCCGCCGTGAACGGGCCTCGGCGGAGGCCTGCCTGCTCGTGGACGCGGGCGACTTCGCGCAGGGCACCCCGGTCTCGACCATCTACCAGGGCGTGCCCATCTTCGAGCTGGTCCGCCGGTTCGGCTACGACGCCGCGACCCTGGGCAATCACGACTTCGACTACGGCACTGAGATGATTCCGCGGTTTATGCGCGCGGCGCGCTTCCCCATCGTCTCGGCCAACGTAGTCAACCCGCAGGGCCGCCTGCTGACCGGGCGCGCGTACGTCATAAAGAACGTCCAGGGCATCCGGGTGGCGCTGATCGGCGCGATTATGGGCGGCCTGCGGGGATTCTCGACGCCGGAGCGCCTGGGCGAGTGGCGCGCGCTGCCGCCGGTCGATACGGTGCGCAAGTACGCCGCCGAGGTCCGCGACCGCGCCGACCTGATCGTCGTGCTGGCGCACCTGGAGGCGGCCGAGCAAACCGAGCTGCTGCGCGGCGCTCCAGAGGTTGGGGTGATCGTGGCCGGCCACGTGCATTCCATCTTGGAACTGGCCATGGAGCACGACGGACGGATACTGGTCCGCTCGGCCAGCTACGGGCGGGAGCTGGGCCGGCTGGACCTGAAGCTGGACCTGCCCGCCAAGAAGGTGGTTTCCTGGCGCTGGAAGCGCATCCCCATCAATGCCAAGAGCGTTCCCCCAGCCAAGGACGTCGCCGTTCAGGTCGCCAAATGGGATGCGCGGGTGGACAAGGTCGTCAATGTCCCCATCGGGGAGGCCCGGAGCGAGTATCCGCAGCCGCGCCTGAAGTCCTTGATCGAGGAGGCCATGAAAGAGGCCACGGGAGCCGAACTGGCCTTCATGAACCCAGGCGGGGTCCGCGACCGGCTGCGGCGCGGGCCGCTCGTGGCGCGCGACGTCTGGAACGTGATGCCCTTCGACAACACGGTGGTGGTGGGCAAGGTGAAGGGCAAGCAGCTCCCCGCCAGCGTGACGGCAGGGAAGGCGGTCGAGCCGGAGCGTGAGTACACGCTCGCCATCAACGACTTCACCGCCGCCAACCAACCCACCCAACTGGGCGCCGACGGCTTGGTTTTCAGCGACACCGGCAAGCTGCTGCGCGACGTGATCGTCGCCTACATCCAGAAGCGCCAGGTGCTGGAGTAATCCCGGCACGGCGTAACCTTCCCGGCGCTCAAATCGCCATTGGGCTATAGTAGTAGCATCAACCGCTGAAGGAGCGGAACGGAGACATCCTGGATGAACCGAAGGTATTTTCTGATGACCTCGGCTGGCGCGGCCGGCACAATTCGAGCCAGCCAACTGCCCAGCGCCAACAACACCGTCCGCGTGGCCGTGGTGGGCGTGCGCGGCCAGGGCGGATCGCACATCGGCCAGTACTCGCGCATGCCCGACGTGGAGATCGCCGCCGTCTGCGATGTGGACGAGAGCGTCCTCAACCGGCGCCTGGACGAGGTCGAGAAGCGCAGCCAGAAGCGGCCCGCCGGCTTCACTGACTTCCGCAAGCTGCTCGAGGACAAGTCCATCGACGCGGTGTCCATCGCCACCCCCAACCACTGGCATACCCTGCAAACCATCTGGGCCTGCCAGGCGGGCAAGGACGTCTACGTGGAGAAGCCCTGCTCGCACAACATCTTCGAGTCACGGCAGATCGTGGCCGCGGCCAAGAAGTACAACCGCGTGGTGGCGCACGGCGCCAACAGCCGGTCGGGGCCCGCCATCATCGAGGCCATGCAGAAGATGAAGGAAGGCTTGCTCGGTGACGTCTACCACGCCCGTGGCCTGTGCTACAAGTGGCGCGACACCATCAAGCGGACTCCGGTCGAGCCGGCGCCCGCCGGCGTGCACTACGACCTGTGGCTCGGTCCCGCTCCCAAGCGCGAGTTCACCCGCAACCGCTTCCACTACAACTGGCACTGGTTCTGGGACACCGGCAACGGCGATTTCGGCAACCAGGGCATCCACGAGCTGGACATCTGCTCCTGGGGCTTCGACAACAAGTACCCGGTCAAGGTCACGGCCATCGGAGGGCACTTCATGTTCGACGACGACCAGGAGACCCCCAACACCCTCACCGTGCTCTACGAGTTCGACGGCGCCGGTAAGCGCAGGATGATGTCCTTCGAGACCCGCCACTGGATCACCAACCACGAGGGCGGCATCGGCGGCGACAAGCCCGGCAACACGGTGGGCAACATCTTCTACGGCTCGGAAGGCTACCTCGTCATCGACGGCTACGGGAAGTACTGGACCTACCTGGGCCGCGAGCAGAAGCCCGGACCAGCCCGCACCGAGGGCGGCAACAACTGGGCCAACTTCATCCAGGTGGTGCGCAGCCGCAAGATGGAGGACATCAATGCCAGGATCGAGCACGCGGCTGTCTCCTGCACGCTGATGCACCTGGGCAACATCGCCTACCGGGTGGGGCGCGTGCTCCGAGTGGATCCCCAGACGGGCGACATCATCGGCGACAAGGAAGCGCAGCAGCTCGCCACGCGGGCATACCGGAAGCCGTTCGTAGTTCCCGAGAAGGTCTGACCAAGGGAGTCAGAAGTCAGAAGCCCGAAGAATGGATGCGCTCGGTTATCTGCGCGAGCAGATCGAGGCTTGGCGGCGGGCCGGCACCTATCAGGCCCTGCGGGAGCTTGAGTCCGCCTGCGAACCAGTGTGCCGCTTCGACGGACGGGAGGTCATCAACCTGGCCTCCAACAACTACCTCGGCCTGACCAATCACCCCAGGCTGGTCGAGGCCGCGGTCGAAGCCACCCGCCGCTACGGCGTGGGTTCCGGTGCGGTGCGCACCATCTCCGGAACCATGAGCCTGCACCTGGAGCTGGAGCGCCGCATCGCCGCCTTCAAGCAGGTCGAGGCGGCGGTGGTCTTCCAGTCGGGCTTCGCCGCTAACGCGGGCACGGTGGCCGCCATCCTGGGCCCTGAAGACCACATCGTTTCCGACGAACTCAACCACGCCAGCATCATCGACGGTTGCCGGCTTTCGAAGGCCAAGATCCACGTCTTCCCGCACAAGGACGTGCTGGCCGCCGATCGTGTGCTCACGGAACTGGCGGATGTGCCGGGCCGCAAGCTGCTCATCACCGACGGGGTGTTCTCGATGGACGGCGACATAGCCCCATTGCCCGGCCTGGCCGCGGTGGCGCGCCGCCACGGGGCCATTATGATGGTGGACGACGCTCACTCCTCCGGCGTGCTGGGGCGCAACGGGCGGGGCACCATCGACCACTATGACCTGCACGGCAAGGTGGACATCCAGGTGGGGACGCTGTCAAAGGCCATCGGCGCGCTGGGCGGCTACGTGTGCGGGAGCCGCGCGCTCATCGAGTATCTCTATCACCGCGCCCGGCCCTTCCTGTTCTCGACCTCGCACCCGCCCGCGGTCGCCGCCACCTGCCTGGCGGCCTTCGACATCCTCGATCAGGAACCCGAGCGTATTGAGAACCTGTGGGCCAACACCCGGTACTTCAAGGATGCTCTGACGGCCGCGGGTTTCAACACCGGCATGAGCGAAACCCCCATCACGCCGGTGATGGTGGGCGACGCGGCCCTGGCCCACAGCTTCTCGCGCGAGTTGTTCGAGGGCGGTGTGCTGGCCACGGGCATCGGCTACCCCACGGTGCCTCAGGGCAAGGCCCGGGTACGGACCATTGTCACCGCCACCCACACCCGCGAGCAGCTCGACCGGGCTTTGGAGGTTCTCACCTCGGCCGCCCGGCGCCTGGGTATCCTGCGGTAACCCTTGCCCCGGGGACAGACGGAACTGTCCCCGTCAGGGTCCGGCCACACGATGATCCATACCCCCAGGGACTAAGCAACTTTTTTCCCATCTCTTAGGCATTTCCCGCCCTCACAGGGTCCCTCCGCGTCGATAAGCCCCCACAGGAGGTGTTGCCTTAATGAAGCTCATTTGGAAGTTGAAGATCTGGAAGGATACCCGCGGTCAGGATCTCATCGAGTACGCACTGATGGCGGGATTCGTGGCCGTGGCTGCGGGGGCGTTGATGCCTGGTGTCTCCACCAGCGTCAGCACCATCTTCAGCAAGATCCAGTCGGTTCTCACCGCCGCGGGCGGGTAGACTGCTGAGTTTTCATCCGGACGGCCCGGTGACGGGCGCTGCCGCCGCCTGGCGGGCGGGCAGGGCCAGCCACCGGGCCGCTATTTTTCTTGTCCCGTGACCGCCTCGTGAAGTTCGCGCCCGGCTCTGCGTATGCCCGTGTTGGCTGACTCCCTAAGCGCTCGGGAAGGCGCCGCATCAGGCAGGCACCGGATCAGTGCCCCCCGCCGCGCGGAAGCGGGCTGACCA
>VFZS01000478.1 GCA_016871095.1 Acidobacteriota bacterium | reverse complement strand
CAGGATCCCACCGGCGCGGCGGTGCCCGACGCCGCCGTGCAGTTGACCAATGAAGCCACCCGGGTGACGTTCAGCCTAAGGACCTCCGCCGCGGGCGCGTATGTCTTCGAGGCCGTGCAGTCGGGCAGCTACACCGTGACCGTGGAGGCGGCAGGCTTTCGGAAATTCGTCGCGCGCGCCAACGCCGTGACCATCGGGCAGCCCACCACGGTCAACGTGAAGCTGGAGGTGGGCCAACTGGCCGAGAGCATCGAGGTCAGCGGCGCCGCCGAGGTGGTGCAGACCTCCACCTCGGGCAACTACGGGAACCTGTTCACCGACCGCGTCATCCGCGACCTGCCTATCGTGGGCACCCGCGGGCGTAATCCGCTGGAGCTGGTGCTGCTCCAGCCGGGAGTGGTTTCGGGCGCCAACACCGGTGGAGGCGCGCACGTCCACGGGGCGCGCGACCGGGCCTGGAACTTCACCCTGGACGGCATCGACACCAACGAGACCAGTGCTGGCGGCTCCAACTTCTCGCCACTGCGCACCAACCCGGACATGCTGGCGGAGTTCCGCATCATTACCAGCAATCCCACGGCGGAAGTGGGACGCAACAGCGGCGGCCAGGTGGCCATGATCACCCGCTCGGGCTCCAACGAGCTGCACGGCGGCGGTTTCTGGTTCTACCGCACGCCGCGGCTCAACGCCAACGAGTGGGAAAACAACATGAGCCAGCCGCCGCTGGGCAAGCGCAAGTTCGTGCAGAACATCTTCGGCGGCAGCATCGGCGGGCCCATCGTCCGCAACCGGACCTTTTTCTTCGCCAATCTCCAGCGGCTCATGGCCAACCAGACCAACAATGTCACCCGCACGGTCTACACGGCGGATGCGCGCAAGGGCATCCTGCGCTACGTCAAGGGTGGGCGCAACACCCCGGCGGGCGCCCCCAACGCCTCGGTGGATTCCAGCGGCAATGTGCTGCCCGGCGTCAGCATCGGCACTTACAGCCTGGCCGCCGCCGACCCGCAGCGCATCGGCCTGGACCGGACCATTCAGGCCATGCTGGCCAACATCCCGTTGCCCAACAACTTCAACGGCGGCGACGGCCTGAACACAGCCTCGTTCATCTTCAGCACGCCGGAACGGGAACGCCAGCATGACGTGGTTTTCAAAGTGGACCACGTCCTCAACGACCGCAACACTCTGTTCGCCCGCATCGCTTTCGGCCGCCAGGACACCATCTGCGACAGCGCCAACGCCGGCCAGCCCATTTTTCCGGGCATGGGGTGTTTCGTCAACACCGAGCGTTCGCCCAAGAACCTGGCCTTCAATTGGCGCTTGAATCCCACTCCCAGCCTGACCAACGAGCTGGTAGTAGGACTGAACCAGTTCACCTTCAACTTCCTCAGCCCCATGGCCGACTTGAACAAGATCACTCTGTCCGGTCCGGTGACCACCACCGCGCAGTACGAGTGGGGCAACCTGCGGACGCTGAAGACCTGGCAGATCGTCGAGAACCTGGCCTGGTTCCGCGGCGCGCACGCCTGGAAAATCGGCGCTAATGTCCGCCTCCAGCAGCACGTGGACGAGCGGGGCTCCATCGCCGGCTACAACACCGTGCAGGTGGCGAATTTCTCCACCGCCATCAACACCGTGGATCCGGCCACCTTCGGCATTCCCGCCGACATCAACACGGCCTTCGACCGGCCCGCCTTCCAGAGCCACATCAACTTCCTGCTGGGGCGGGTGGGCAGCATCACCCGCGGGTTCGCCTCCAAGGGGGACCGGTTCGTCGAGGGGATCTACGATTTCGACTCCCGTTTCCCCGAGTACGACTTCTACGTGCAGGACACCTGGAAGGCCCGCCGCAACCTGACCGTGGATCTGGGGCTGCGCTGGGAGGCCAAGCTCTCGCCGCGCACTCCCGACGGGCGGCTCAAAGCGCCCGACAAGCTGATGACGGCGGGCGCGGCGCCCTCGACTGCCGTGAAGTGGGCGCCGGGGCCGCTGTACAAGGACACTTGGCGCAACTTCGCACCGTCGCTCGGCCTGGCCTGGGACCCCACCGGCGCCGGCAAGATGTCGGTGCGCGCCAACTATCGCATCGCCTTTGATCGCATGGCCACCTTTGGCCTCTCTTCGGCCATTTTCCCCAACTTGCCCGGCACCACCCTGGGCGTCACTAACACTGAGTTCGGACAGGGCGGCGGGCGGCTGACCAACCTGCCGCGCCTGTCGCCTCCCAGCGCCAAACCCAGTGACCTGGCGCAGCCGATCCCGTTTTCCTCGAGCTCAGTAACGGTGGTGGACCCCAACACCGGCACCCCCACCACGCACATGTGGAGTTTTAGCATTCAGCGCGAGATCCTCCCCAGGACGGTCCTGGATGTTAGCTACATCGGGCGGCGTGCTTACCGGCTGTACGGGGCTTACAACGTCAACCAGGCGGAGATCTTCCGCAACGGCTTCCTGGACGCCTTCAAGACGGTCAAGGCCGGCGGGGATTCGCCCCTGATCAACGCCTGGCTCCAGGCCGACACGCGGCGGACCGCCACCGAGACCGGCTCGCAGATGGTGCGGCGGCTGTTCAGCTCCGAGCT
Organism: Acidobacteriota bacterium; assembly: GCA_016871095.1. Lineage (GTDB taxonomy): Bacteria > Acidobacteriota > Terriglobia > Bryobacterales > Bryobacteraceae > VFZS01. The sequence continues at coordinate 1,988 of VFZS01000478.1, read as the reverse complement.
GGCGCTGAATTCGGTGGCGGCGGTGGCTTCCTCCATCGGCACCCGCCTCCAGGCCGGCCGGTCCGTGACCGATCTCTCCGGCGCCGGCCCGTTCGTGATCCTGCCCTTTCCCCAGTTCGGCGGCGGCGTGTTCGTGATCGACTCCAACGATTTCTCCACCTATCACGCCCTGGAGCTGCAAATCGAGCGGCGTATCTCCCGGGGCGTCTCCTACCAGGCCAGTTACACCTGGGCTAAGTCGCTGGACACCCGCTCGTTTGACCCCATCTTCACCCGCGTATCCACCGGCGCCTCGCAGTCGGCCTCTTCCACTCCCTTCGACATCAACAACCGCAAGCTGAACTACGGCCGCAGCGACTTCGACCGCGCGCACGCCTGGCAGATGAGCTGGCTGTGGGAGCTGCCTTTTGGCAAGGGCCGCGCCTGGGGCGTGGATCTGCCCGCGGCCTGGGGCGTGGATCTGCCCGCGGCGGTGGATCACGTCATCGGCGGCTGGCAGGTGGCCGGCTACATGCGGCTGACCTCCGGCCGGCCCATGACCATATACTCGGGCGCCTACACCTTCTCCAGTGTGGTGCAGTCGCTGGCCAACTGCTCGGGCTGCTCCCAGGGCATGGCTAAGGTCTTCGACGACGCCGCCAGCGGCTACAAGTGGTTCTTTGACGCCGGCCAGCGGGGGATGTTCACCGTTCCCGGTCCGGGTGAGATGGGGAGCTCGGGCCGCAACGTTCTGGACGGTCCGGGCTTCTTCAACGTGTCCGCCAGCGCCCTGAAGCGGTTCTCGATGAGCGCTATCCGCGAGGGGATGGATTTCGAGCTGCGCGCCGACATCACCAACCTGACCAACACGCCGTCGTTCGGGTTCCCCACGGCCACCTTCACCTCGACCATCTTCGGGCGCATCCGCGACACCGTGGTGAGCGGCTCGCGCAAGATTCAGCTCGGGGCCAAGATCAATTTCTAGCAGCTTGTAGCCTGTAGCTTGTGGCCTGTGGCCCGTGGGGGCGCCCAGGTGATGTTCGAACTGCTGGCCTGCCGCTTCAGATTCAAGGCGCGGGGAACGGTGCATTTCCCGCCGGGCAGGTCCGGCAACATCGTCCGCGGCGCGTTCGGGACGATTCTCGGGCGGCTCGCCCCGGCTGCCGACTTCGAGCGCATCTTCGCGCCTTCCGCGACGGCCGGCGGCCCCAGCGGCTTGCGTGAGCGGCCTCGCCCCTTCGTCTTTCGCGCGGCCCACCTCGATGGCCGCACCGTCCAGCCGGGCGAGTCGTTTCACTTCGACGTGCACCTGTTCGATACGAAGGCGCCGCCGGTCGAGTATTTCACCAGTGCTTTCGCCGAGCTGGCGCACTCCGGGATCGGTCCTGGGCGCGGGCGTGCCGAACTCGCGGGAGTGGATCAGCGGCCGGTCACGCTGAGCCTGGAGCCTGAACCGGTTTCGCGCGTGATGGTGCGCTTTGTCACTCCGACCGAGCTCAAGCACGGCGAGGCCCTTGCCGCCCGTCCGGAGTTCTCCATCCTGATGGCCCGGATCCGGGACCGGGTGAGCACCCTGCGCGCTGTGTACGGGCCGGGGCCGCTCCCCATCGACTTCAAGGCGTTTGGCGAGCGCGCCGCGGCGGTGCGCATGGCTCGTTGCGACGTGCGGCAGGTGGAGGCCGAGCGCGTCTCCGCCCGAACCGGGCAGCGCCACCCCCTCGGTGGCTTCGTCGGCGAAGCCGAATACGAAGGTGAGTTGGCCGAGTTCCTCCCCTACCTCCGCGCCGCCTGGTGGACCGGCGTGGGCCGCCACACGGTCTGGGGCAACGGCGTGGTGGAGGTGGAGCTGGGTTCCCCGTAGAGAAGGGCGCCTACGCCGGAGGGCGGCTCTCGACCGCCGGATTCTCGAGGCCGGGTTCCGCCCCCAGTTCCTCGACCGCCACCGGCGGGTTGTAGTACAGGATGCACCCGCAACTGTGGCAGAACATCACCTGGTCGCCGCGCTTGAC
>VFZS01000477.1 GCA_016871095.1 Acidobacteriota bacterium | reverse complement strand
AAGCCCCGGCGCCGCGTTCCTGAGCGAGATCCAGCGCTGCATCCGGTCTATTCTGGACTACCCGTAAGCAGCCCCTACTGTCGCAGGGCCCGTACGCAGGAGGCTTGCTCGGCGTGTTCCTTACGCGGTGCTCTACTCCGTCAGGCACACAGGAACTCGCGTGCTGGCGATCATGCAGATGAAACGTCGGCCGATGTACTGGGTGGGACGTGAGGGAGGCCCTGCGGTGCGGCGTGGCAAACCGAGGGTCCTTGCCGCACAGTTCCCCATCGACCCCTTCTTCCACGCCACGCCGCCGGCCTTGCTGCCGCCGCCCAAATGGCGCGCCCACACCAAACTCCAGGAACAAGCTGAAGCTGGCGCCACCTCAGGCTTGCCACTCCGCGTACCAGGCCATTTGGATGGCTTCCAGCTTGCCTTCGCTGGAGGCGGCGGGGTCGTCGTCGAAACCCTCCAGCTCGATGACCCAGCCGTGCAGGTCGGTGAAGCGGACGTGCAGCGGGTCCTGCTGGGGGAACTTCCCGCGCAGGGCCAGCGCGATGTCTTCGGCGTCGTCCCAGGTCATGAGGGCCTGCTCCGGCACGCCAAGCTGAAGCTTGTCCCACCTTTCATATCCTGGTTCCCTTGAGGGCGGTCTGGACCGCGGTGTTCATCATGGTCTCGGCCAGGTGCATGGTGACTTGGTTGAGCTTGTCGATGTGGGCGCGGATGAGCAGGTGGTCGCCGGAGTGGTAGACCATGAGCAGCTCGTTGTAGGCGCGGTCGATGGCGGTGCGCTCCTGGGCGCTCAGCTCGCGCCAGGCGGGGTTGTAGCGGGCCTTCTCGAAGGCGGCCACCAGGCGGTCGGCCTCCAGGCGCGCCTCGCGCACTTGGCGCTCGGTGAGATCCTCCTCGGCGCGCTCGAGGGAGTCGAGGATCATGGCTTCGACCTGGCCGTCAGTCAAACCGTAGGACGGTTTCACGTCGATGGACTGCTCCTTGCCCGTGCGCAGGTCGCGCGCCGTGACGTTCAGAATGCCGTTGGCGTCGATCAGGAAGCGCACCTCGATGCGGGCCGCGCCCGCGGGCACCGGCTCGATGTCCTTTAGGTCAAAGCGCGCCAGGCTGCGGCAGTCCTTGACCAATTCCCGCTCGCCCTGGAGCACGTGGATCAGTACGTTGCGTTGGCCGTCCACGGCGGTGGTAAAGACCTCGGTGGCGCTCGCCGGGATGGTCGAATTGCGGTGAATGATCTTCGAGACCAGCCCGCCCATGGTCTCGATGCCCAGCGAGAGGGGTGTAACGTCCAGCAGTAACTTGTCCTTGACGTCGCCGGTGAGGATGCCGGCCTGGACCGCCGCGCCCAGGGCCACGACCTCGTCGGGGTTAAGCTCGATATGCGGGCGCGCGCGGAACAGCCGCTCGACCGCCTGGCGCACCAGCGGGATGCGGGTCGAGCCGCCCACCAGCACCACCTCGTCGATCTGCTCGACCGTAACCTGCGCGTCGCGGATGCAGGCGCGGCAGGGCCCCAGCGTGCGGTCCACGATGTCCGCGATCAGCCGCTCGAACTGCTCGCGGGTGATCTCACGCTGGTAGCGCTTGCCGCGCCAGGCGAATTCGATCAGCGTAACCGGAACACTCGACAGGCGCTCCTTGGCCGCGATGATCACCTGGCGCAGGCTCTGCACGGCCTCGCCGCTGGTGGAGAGGTCTTCGCCCCACTCGGCGGCGATGTCCTCGAGCGCGATGCGCAGCAGCCGGTGGTCGATGTCGTCGCCGCCCAGGTGGGTGTCGCCGTTGGTGGCCAGCACCTCGAAGATGCCCTCGTGGAGCCTGAGGATGGATATGTCGAAGGTGCCGCCGCCCAGGTCGTACACCGCCACGATGCCGTCCTGGCGCTTGTCCAGGCCGTAGGCCAGCGACGCGGCGGTAGGCTCGTTGACCAGGCGCAGGACCTCGAGACCGGCAATGCGGCCGGCGTCCTTGGTGGCCTGGCGCTGCGCGTCGTTGAAGTAGGCGGGCACCGTGATGACCGCCTGGGTGACGGTCCGTCCCAGGTGCGCTTCGGCGTTCTGCTTGAGCTGCCTCAAAATGAGGGCCGAGATTTCCGGCGGGGTGAAGACCTTCTCGCCCAGCGCCAAACGGATCACCGACTCGCTGCCCTCGGCCACGCGGAAAGGAAACAGATCAAGCTCCTCCTGGATGTCGGCCACGCCGCGGCCCATCAGGCGCTTGACCGAATAGACCGACCGTCCGGGATCGTCGATCAGCTTGGCGCGCGCCGGGTTGCCCACCAGGACCTGCTCACCCGCCCAGACCACGCTCGGCACCAGGGCGCTGCCGTCGGGGCCGGGGATCACCGCCGGGCCGGTGAGATCCATGAAGCCCACCAGGCTGTTGGTGGTGCCCAGGTCAATGCCCACCACCGGAGCTTTTTCGGCGGCGCCGAAGTCGATCTGGATCAGGGAGGACATGTTAGATCACCGTCGGAGCGACCACTTGCTTACGCGCGTGGCTCGGAACCGGCTTCCGAGCCGCGACCGTCAGAAGGCGTGAAGAAAAAGGCGGGCAGGCGAAACCGCCCGCCCCACGACGGGCTAAGTGCCCTGGTTGCACCGTGGGGCAGGCCGTTTGGCCTGCCGCCCGCACCGCCGAACCGATTTTTTCACACCTTCTCAGGGAGCGGTCGCACCAGCCGGCAGGGAAACTGCGGTTCATGGCGCCAGCTCCTTTTCGATCTGCTGGATGAGGCTGTGCAGGTAGCGCCTCCGATCGAGCGCCACGCGGATTTCCCTCAGAACGGCGGCGTCGCCGGTGCTGTCATGCCGGCAGTACAGCTCATCCAGCGCGCGGTCGGCCTCCTGCCTCAGCGCCAGGAACTTGCGGTGGGCCTGCTCCAGGCGCGGGCGGGTGGAGGCGTCCCCCTGGCGCAGCTCCTCGATCGCCTCGTTCAGCTCGAAGACCTCCTCGAGCAGCTCCGGGGGCGCGGCCTCGCGCCGGTGCGGGTCAGGTTCTTCGCCCAACTGCTTGAGCAGGTACTCGGCGCGCAGCACCGGATCGCGCAGCGTGCGGTAGGCGTCGTTGAGGAGAGCCGTGGCCTCCAGCGAGTACTGCCGCTCCCGCGACATGGCGCGGAAGAACAGGTCGGGGTGAAGCTGCCGGCTCAGGCTGTAGAAGCGCCGCTCCAGCTCAGGGGTGTCCAGGTGGAAGGTGCGCGGAAATCCGAAGAAGCGGTAGTAGTCCAGAACCGGCTCCTGGAGGTGGTTGCAGAACCGGCAGAACAGGGAGAGATCGGCGGCCTGGCCGCAGTGCCAGCAGTGATTGTCTTCCATCAGGCGGTGAAGGACGAGCCGCAACCGCAGCTCTTCTTGGCGTTGGGGTTCTCGAAGGCGAACCCGGAATGCAGCAGCGACTCCTGGTAGTCCAGGGTCATGCCCTCCAGGTAGAGCAGGCTCTTGGGATCGACGAAGATCTTGACGCCTTCGAATTCGTAGACCTGGTCGCTGGGCCGTGGCTGGGCCTCCAGGCGGAACAAGTAACTCAGCCCGGAGCAGCCGCCGCCCTGCACTCCCAGGCGCAGGCCGCCGCTGGTGACGTTGTGGCGGGCGAACTGCTCCTTGATCTTCTGAACGGCTTTAGGAGTTACCTGGATCATCGCGGTGATTACTCCCCTGTTTCTTCCTGTAGTCTTCGATGGCGGCTTTGATGGCGTCCTCGGCCAGCACCGAGCAGTGAATCTTCACCGGGGGCAGGCTCAGCTCGGTGGCGATGTCCGAGTTGCGGATCTCGAGGGCCTCGTCCAGGGTCTTGCCCTTGACCCACTCGGTGACCAGCGAGGAGCTGGCTATGGCGCTGCCGCAGCCGAAGGTCTTGAACCTGGCCTCCTCGATGACGCCGCTCTCGGAGTTGACCTTGATCTGCAACTTCATGACGTCGCCGCAGGCCGGCGCGCCCACCATGCCGGTGCCCACTCCGGGGTCGTTTTTGTCGAGCGAACCCACGTTGCGCGGCTTCTCGTAGTGTTCCAGCACTTTGTCGGAATATTGCATGGCCCTCACCTAGTCCGCCGCCCACTCGACCTTCTTCAGGTTCACGCCCTCCTTGGCCATCTCGTAAAGCGGCGACAGCTCGCGCAGCCGCTGGACCGCCTCGATGACGCGGCCCGCCACGTAATCCACTTCCTCTTCATTGTTGAAGCGGCCCAGGCCGAAGCGGATCGAAGTGTGCGCCAGCTCGTCGCCCACGCCCAGCGCCTTGAGCACGTAACTCGGCTCGAGGGTGGCCGAGGTGCAGGCCGAGCCGCTGGAGACCGCCACGTCCTTGAGGCCCATCAGCAGGGACTCGCCCTCCACGTAGGCGAAGCTCAGGTTCAGGCTGTTGGGCAGGCGGTGCTCCATGCTGCCGTTGATGTAGACCTCGTCCAGCTCGGCCAGGATGCGGTCCCTGAGGCGGTCGCGCAGCGCCGCCATGCGAGCGGACTCAGCGGCCATCTCGCTCTGACAGAGGGCGCAGGCCTCGCCCAGTCCCACGATGCCGGTGACGGGCAGGGTCCCGGAGCGCATGCCGCGCTCGTGCCCGCCGCCGTCCATCTGCGCGGTGAGCTGCAC
>VFZS01000476.1 GCA_016871095.1 Acidobacteriota bacterium | reverse complement strand
GCGCTGACAGTGCTGCTTCAGTGCACCGGGGCGCCCCGAATCCGCTGGCAGGGGTCGACCCCGCCTACGCTGTCCTACGGCACATACCTGGGGGGCAGCGGCTTCGACTCGATCACCGCCATGACCGTCACCAACTCCGGCGATGTGTATGTGGCGGGGTGGACGGATTCCAGCAACTTCCCTACCCAGTCCCCGCTCCAGGCGGCCAGCGGCGGCGGCGTGGACGCCTTCGTGGCCAAGTTCAACTCGCTGGGCGCGCTGGTCTACTCGACCTACCTGGGCGGCAATGGGGATGACCGCGCCTGGGGCATCGCGGTGGACTCCTCGGGCAACGCCTACGTGACCGGCTGGACCGGCTCGACGAATTTCCCGCTCGCCAACCCGCTGCGGGCAACGCTGGCCGGCGGTCGCGACGCTTTCATCGCCAAGCTGAACGCCGCAGGCAGCGCGCTGGTCTACTCGACCTACCTGGGCGGGTCGGCGCACGACAGCGGCAACGCCATCGCCGTGGACAGCTCGGGCAACGTCTATGTCGCTGGCGACACCTACTCGCTGAACTTCCCCACCGCCGGCCCCTACCAGTCCACGAACCGCGGCAACCAGGAGGTCTTCATCGCGAAGCTGAACGCCGCCGGCAGCGCGCTGCTCTACAGCACTTACCTTGGCGGCGCGGGCGACGACCGCGGCGCCAGCATAGCGGTGGACGGCTCCGGCAACGCCTATATTACCGGCGGCGCCACCTCGACCGACTTCCCCACCGCGGCCGCGCTACGCCCCAGCAACGCCGGCTACCAGGACGCTTTCCTCACCAAGCTGAGCGCGGCGGGCAGCAGCCTGGTCTACAGCACCTACCTGGGCGGCAGCGGCGGCCAGTTGGGGCAACCCGAGGAGGGCCGGGCCGTGGCGGTGGACGGCTCCGGCAACGCCTACGTCGCCGGCGTGACCAGCTCGGCCAATTTCCCCCTGGCCGGCGCCTACCAGCCCACCTTCCGGGGAGGCGGCACCGACGCTTTCGTCCTGAAGATGAACGCGGCGGGCAACGCCTTGACCTACAGCACCTACGTGGGCGGCAGCGGCATCGACGCGGCCTACGCCATTCGGGCAGGCAGCGACGCCGCGCCCCTGGTGGTGGGGCACACGGCCTCGCCCGACTTCCCCGTCGCCGAGCCCCTTCAGAGCCGCAGCGCCGGCCTCTACGACGCGTTTGTGCTCAAGCTCAACCCGGCGGGCAACGGCCTGGTGTTCAGCACCTACTTCGGGGGAACGGGCAGCGACGCCGCCTACGCGGCGGGCATGAACTCGCTGGGCGACGCCTACCTGGCGGGGCAGACCCTCTCGACCAACCTGCCCACTCAGAACCCGTTCCAGGCGACCAACGGCGGCGGCTACGGGGGCTTTCTGGCGGTGATTTCCTCGACGCCGCCCTGCGGCGGGGTGGGGCCACAGGGCGTGGTGACCACGGCCACCAGCGGCACGCAGGATTTCTACGTGTACAACGTGCCCAGCGGATCGGCGGTGTACTTCCCCGCGTGGTCGGCGCTATACGGCCAGGACGACCTGGTGTGGTACCACGGCGTGGACCAGGGCGGGGGAACCTGGAAGGGCAGCCTCAACCTGGGGTGGCACCGCCCGGGCGCCCCCGACTACGGCGAGATCGCGGTGCAGGCCTGGATGTTCGGCCCGGCCATTCGCTACTGCGGCGCCGCCACGCTGGTGCGAACCGGACCCGGGCTGCCCTCCACCACCGGCGTGGGACCCAAGGAGGTGTCGGTTCCCGCCTCCGCCGCCACGGTGGATTTCTACGCCTACGGCGTCACCAACGCCACCTCGGTGTACTTCCCCACCTGGTCGAATGTCAACGGCCAGGACGATCTGGTGTGGTACCCGGCCGCGGACATTGGGGCGGGAACCTGGAAGGCCACCGTCAATCTGACCAATCACCGCCCGGGCAACCCGGACTACGGGCGCTACACGGTGCACGTGTGGCTGTTCGGCGCCAGGAACATCCTGGGCGGCGAGATCAGCTTCAACCGCATGCAGTAGCACCGGCTTCAGCCGGTTGCCGGTGCCAGTTCAGCGGGCCGCAGCCTGCCCGCAAGCCCCGCTGGGGCAGCGGGCGTGCTCGAACTGCACCGTAGTGTGCCGGATGTGGAAGCGCTCCGCCAGCATGTGGTTGAGGCCGCGCAGGATGGCATCGCTCGCCGAGGGCGGCAGATCGTCGATGCGCACGTGGCAGCTCAGCGCGTGGATGCTCGAGCCCAGGCTCCAGATGTGCAGGTCGTGAACGTCCAGCACGCCCTCGACACCGCGCATGGCCCCGATGACTTCCTCGAGCTTCAGGCCGCGCGGCAGACCCTCGAGCAGGATGTTGAACGACTCGGTGACGATGTCCCAGGCGGTCCACACGATCAGCAGGCCGATCAGCGCGGAGAGCAACGGGTCGATGCGCTGCCAGCCGGTCCAGTGGATGAGGAGGGCGCCCGCGATGATGCCCACCGACCCCAGCGCATCGCCCAGCATGTGGGCCCAGACGCTGCGGATACTGATGTCGCGCCGCCGCTCCGCGTGCAGGCCCCACATGATGCCCAGGTTCACGGCCAGCCCCAGGGCCGCCACCACCAGCATGGTCCACTGGTGCACCTGGCGCGGGTCCATCCAGCGGCGATAGCTCTCGAAGAGGATGTAACCGGCCAGGATCAATAGGGCGACCGCGTTGACGAAGGCGGCCAGCACTCCGGCGCGGTGGTAGCCGTAGGTCTTGGTCTCGTCGGGCGGCCTGCGTCCGAAGTAGAGGCCGATCCAGGCCAGCAGCAGGGCCAGGGCGTCGGTGAAGTTGTGGCCGGCGTCGGAGAGCAATGCCAGGCTGTGGGCCAGTAGGCCGGCTGCCGCCTCGACCACCACGAAGCCCACGGTCAGCACGAGCGACCACTTCAAGACCCGTCCCATATCGTGCTGGTGAGGATGGCGCACTCGTGGCACCCCTGACCAGTCTACCGAAAACCCGGGAAAACCCGGGGACAGCCCGCATGTTTCCTTCGAGCGCGGCGCGCAGGAAACCTGGAAACACGCGGGCTGTCCCCGGGTATTCGGGTATTGCGACCGCATTCGGCGGCCTCCTTTCCGCCGGTCCTCACACGCCGCACAACCCTCAGCCCCGCTGGAGCGCCGCCTGGATGCGGGCGGGGGTCATGGGCAACTGGAGCAGGCGCGCGCCCACGGCGTCGTGGATCGCGTTGGCGATGACCGCGCCCATGTTCACGATGGGCGGTTCGCCGCAGCCGGAAGCGGGCAGGGCCGGGTTGTCGATGAGCACGGTCTCGATGCGAGGCAGCCAGGAGAAGCGGGGCAGCTCGTAGGTGTCGAAGTTGCGGTCGAAAACTTCCCCGTCCTTGAAGCGCACCTCCTCGGTCAGCGCGTAGCCCAGGCCCATCATGATGCTGCCTTCCATCTGCTGGCGTGAGCCGTCCGGATTGACGGTGACGCCCTGGTCCTGCGCGCAGACCACGCGCCGCACCTGCACGTGCCCGGTGCTCTTGTTGACCGCCACTTCCGCCATGGTGGCCACATAGGTGCCCAGGTAGATAGCGCAGGCCACACCCACGCCCCGCCCGCTGGGCGTACGCATAGGCTTCCAGCCGGACTGCTTCGCCGCGGCTTCCAGCACACGGCGCATGCGCTGGTCGCTCAGGTGGCTCAGGCGGAACTCGACCGGGTCCACACGCACCTTGTTCGCCAGGGTGTCGATGTGCGATTCGCGGGCGAAGGTGTGGGTGTTGACCGAGGGCGCGCGCCACGGCCCCACCGCGAAGGGGTGCAGGCCCGGTGTGCTCCCGCCGCTCCAGCCGCCGGAGGAGAGCGTGCGCTGATACGGGATGTCATAGAACTGCCGGACCTCGCGGTCGCCCGCGCAGAAGGCCTGGTAGTCCCACAGCACCAGCTTGCCGGCTCCGTCCAGACCCGAGCGGATCTTCACCACGGCAGCCGGCCGGAAGGTGTCGTAGAAGAACTCCTCGGCGCGGTCCCACACCACCTGGACGGGCTTTCCGGTGATCTTGGCCAGGCGCGCCGCTTCGATGACCTGGCGGGAGGCGCTCTTGCCGCCGAAGCCGCCGCCGACGTAGGGCGTGATGACCCGCACATTTTGCGGCGTGAAGCCCAACGCCTGCGCCACCTGCTGTTGCACCGGAAACGGCGTCTGGGTCGAGGCCCACACGGTGGCCTTACCGTTCTCGATCACCGCCACCGCGGAGTGTGTTTCCATGGCCGCGTGCGCCACGTAGCTGTTGAGGTAGGTCTCGTTGGTGATAGTCGCGGCAAGCTTCTCGCCCTCAGCAAGGTTGCCGCTCTCGCCCACCACACGGCCCGGCGGCGCGGTCTTGAGCAGGTGCTCGAAGATGGTTTTGTCATCCACGGAAGGCCGCGGGCGCTCGAACTGGGCTTTGACGAGCTTCAGAGCCGCGTCGGCCACATCCGGCCGCGCGTGAAGCACGGCGATCAGGTCGCCGTCCCGCACCACCCGCGCGCCCTCGATCTTCTCGGCGGCGGCGGTATCGGCGCCCTTCAGGGTCGCGCCGTGCGCCGGGGGCCTGA
>VFZS01000475.1 GCA_016871095.1 Acidobacteriota bacterium | reverse complement strand
ATGATGAAGAACATCGGAAAGCCGTGTGCGGGAAAACCGCACGCACGGTTTGATGAGGGGCGGGTGGCATAAGCCACCTGCCTACTCTACCCGAACGTCGTGAAACTCAGTTTGTTTTCGATGTATTTTCCGAAGAAAGCCATCGGCGCCTCGTTGTACAGGCGCTTGCGCCTTTCCCGCTGTTCCGCTTCGTATTTGGCGCGCACTTCCTGCTGCTTGGCCGCTTCTTGCGCCTCGAGTGCCTGTCGTTTGGCCGCTTCCTTCGCTTCTCTATCTTTCTGCGCCTTCTCGACCATCTTCTGACGGGCCTCGTCTGCCTTGCGTTGAGCCTCGCTCCGTCTGTCATATCCCTGAGAAGCTGTGAAAAAATTAAGAAAAGATGTTGACATAACTAGCGATATAGCTAGTATAGCCTTCGATCCCGCGAGGAGGGCAAGACAATGGGCTATGAATCGAAGGTGCAAGTGATCCGGCGGGGCGGCAAGAACCGCCAGTATTACCTGATCTGTCCGTCGCCGTTGGCCGGGGCGTTGGAACTGCAGAAGGGCGAACTGATCGAGTGGGTGGTGAAGGATCGGTACACCTTGGAAGTGCGGCGAACAGCGCCGGCGGCTGGCCGCGGGAGGTCCCGCCATGAGTGAGACCGCCGTTCAGACCGAGTGGGTATCGGCGCCAGCGATGGCGTTGCGCGCGAGCGACTCCGCGCCCGTGGGCGGCGCCAAAGGCCTGGCGCGGCTGAAGGCGGTGGATCGAAAGCAGTTGATGTTGCGGCCGGTGGATGTGGAGCAGTTGATCGAGGAGGATCATCCGGCCCGGGCGATTTGGGCCTTCACCGGGCGGATGGACTGGAGTCGTTTCCTGGCCTCGATTCAGGCGGTGGAGGGGGTCGCTGGTCGGGAGGCGTGGGACCCACGACTGCTCGCGAGCCTGTGGATCTACGCGTACAGTCGCGGGATCGGTTCGGCCCGTGAGGTGGCGCGACGCTGCGGGTATGATCCGGGCTTTCAATGGCTGACGGGGCTGCAGGAAGTCAACTATCACACGCTGGCGGACTTTCGCGTGAGCTACCAGAGCGAACTGGATGAGTTGTTCGCGCAGGCCCTGGGGTTGTTGAGTGCCGAAGGGCTGATTACGCTGGAGCGGGTCATGCACGACGGCACGAAGATCAAGGCGTGCGCCGGGGCGGACAGTTTCCGGCGCGAGGAGCGGATTCGCGCGCATCTGGAGGCGGCGCGCGGACAGGTGGCGGCGATGGGGGATCCGCGGGCCGAACCGTCGGCGCGACAGCGGGCCGCCCGCCAGCGTGCCCAGCGAGAACGGACGCAGCGGTTGGAGCAGGCGTTGGAGGAGTTGGAAAAAATTCGGGAGGTGAAGGCGGGCAGCGAAGCCAAAGCCCAGGCGCGGGTCAGTCAGAGCGACCCCGAGTCCCGCGTCATGAAACAGGGCGATGGCGGTTTCGCGCCCAGTTACAACGCACAGATTTCGACCGATGCGGCACATGGGCTGATCGTGGGCGCGGGCGTTACGCAGTGCGGCAGCGACTACGGCGAACTGGTCGGGTCCGTGGAGCGGGTCGAGCAGAGCACGGGGCAGAAGCTGAAACAGGTGGTGGTCGATGGCGGGTTCACCAGTCGGGAAAGCGTCGTGGCCATGGACGAAAAAGGCATCGAGATGATCGGCTCGATGGCGGAACACAACGAGCAATCGGCGGGGCAACTGCAGCGGCGTGGTGTGACGGAAGCCTTCTATCCGCAGGCCTTCGCCTATGATGCCCAGCAGGATGTCTACCGCTGTCCGGCCGGGACGCTGTTGCGCCACGATGGTCAAGAGAAGGCCGCTGGCATTGTCCACCACCTCTATCGGGCACCGGCCGCCACGTGCGCCGCCTGTCCGTTCAAGAGTCAGTGCTGCCCACAGAACGAGAGCAAGGGCCGTCGGATCACTCGGGCCGTTGAAGCGCCGGTCGTAGAAGCCTTCAAGGCCAAGATGCAGACCGAAGCGGCTAAGGCGATCTATCGACTTCGGGGGGCCGTTGCGGAATTCCCGAATGCTTGGCTGAAGGCGAAGATCGGCTTGCGTCAATTCCGAGTACGGGGCCTGGAGAAGGTCTCCATGGAGCTGTTGTGGGCTTGCCTGACCTACAACATTCAGCAGTGGATTCGGCTGAGCTGGCGTACGCAACTGCAGGCGGCGGTGGTCTAAAACGCTCGGAAGAGACCTGCTGCGACAGGAGAAAACGCGACCGGGCGGGGAAAACGGCCCCGCTGGAAAGCCAAAGGATAAAATCACGCTTCTGGGCAACGTGCAGCCCCGCTTCTCGCCGACTTGAACGGCGAAGCCGGCTGCAGCAAGGCCCTGATCTTGAGAAGTCAATTCTTTCACGGCTTCTGACCCATTACGACTATTTTTTGACCACGGCCTACACAGAATACACGGATGGGGGAGGGAGTCATTTCACCACGCGCTTGACTCCCAGCCGTGCGTGCTTGAAGTTCAGCAACAGGGCCAGATCCAGTCCCGTGATGCTCAGGTAGCCCAACATCTGCGCCACGTGTGTTTCGTTGAACGCGCTGACCACTTTCGTATCTACAATCACCGTCGAATCCACGATCAGATCGGGGAGCAGCGTTCCGAGCAGATGCCCTTTGTAGCGGACTTCATAGCGCGTCTGCTGGTCCACCCGCATCCCGCGCTCGCCCAGTTCAATCACAAGCGCATTCTCATAGAGCTTCTCATCCAGCCCGGGTTTCAACTCATAGAGCACCGCCTGGGCTGCCCCGATGATCTTCTCGCTCAATTGCTCATGCTTCATTCCGTGTATTCCGTGTAGTCCGTGGTCCTCCCTCCCCCTCTCAAAACGCGAAAGCCAACTGTTCCCGTGCCATGGGCAAAGCCGTTTCCGTATGCCTTGGCGCAACCACGGGAGCACCCCGAAGCCCGTCGCGCGCCAACTCGTACACCAGACCCGCTTCTTTGCTCCATATCCGTATCAGCAGCATCTGGGGCGACCCGCAGTTCGGGCAGCGCACTTCGCCCTTGCCGAACCGCTCATCCAGCTTCCTGCGGCACTCCGCGGGGCTTGTTCCTCGCCTGCGCGCGAAGTACTCGGCCACCCGTTGCGCCCGCCGCACCAATGCCTTCAGCGCATCGGCCACCAGCGCATGAATCTTCTCCCGCACCGGCCGGGCGTAGATGCCGTAATACCGGACCATCCGAAACCCCTTCGGCGGCAGGTGCTGAATCATTCGTCCGATGAACTCGATCGCCGGGATGGTCTCATGCACCTCGCCTTGGCGGTGATCGTCGTAGCGATACGTCACGTTCCGACCGTCGTAGCCCTCGATCCGCCGGATCGAAATGGGCGGGCTGCTGACGTACTTGAGCAAATAGACTACAAGCCGCTCCACCGGCCCCTCCTCCGGCATGCAGTCGCAGTCAAACCCCGTCGGGTACTGCCGGAACATCGCGCCGAGCCTGTCGTACCATCTCGGCTTCATACGCCGTGCCCCGCACCGCTTTCTTCAGCGCCGTGATCAGGTGATACTGCCACTTCCTGCGCAGCTTCTTCGTGTCGAAGAAGTTCACCTCCCGCCACTTCCCGTCCTTGTCCACGCCCCCTTCGCTGACCACGAAATGCAGATGCGGATTGCGGTTGCCGGCCTGCCCGTGCAGTTGCAGCACCGCCATGATCCCGACCCGGATCTTTCGCTTCTTGCGCCACTGCTCGATCAGCTCCTTGACCGCCGTGGCCCCGGCGTCCATGAAAACCTTCAGAAACTTCGCCTCGGCCAGGATCAACGGCCGAATCCGCTTCGGCACCGTCAGCACCACCTGCCGATGCACCACCCCTTCAAAGAGCACCTTCCTGGCTTGGTTCAGCCATCCGTCCACCGCGGTCTTGAAGCACCGAAGGCACAGCTTGCATTTGCAGGTGAACCCGACCTTCGTGCTCGTGCCGCACTCCTGGCAGAAGTACTCGTAGTAGCCTTCCCGGATATCGCCGCAGGCGAGCATCTTGTCCACGTTCTCCTGCCAGTTCTCCGGCACCCCCTCCCCGTGCTTCTGTTCGTAATCCGCCGCAAATCTCTTCTTCCAGTGCTCCGCGAAAATCCGCTGCCACAGGTTCAGTTCCTCAAACGGCCGCTGCGTGACCATCCGCCGCCTCCGCATCGCCTTGCAGGACAGCAGACTATAACACCATCGCCTTACTGGCTACAAGCAGGACCCAGACCTACTCAACCTGCCGCCTCTCAATCCGTGTATTCTGTGTAGTCCGTGGTCAAGAAAATCCGCAATCCGCGCCACTTTCTGCTTGACCGCCCCTCTGATACCCCCGACTAGAGGTTCCCTACATTCTTGGCGCCGCGTTGGCGCGTCGTTCACGCGGTGGACGGGAGGCTTGCGGTCTTCCGGGCGGGGGAAACGGCGGCCCGTGCTCATGGCCCTTCTCTGCCCGCGCTCGGCTCGTCCCGCCGTGACTGCGCGGGAGATCTCGCGGGCCGCCGACTCGCCGCATGCGCCACTGACCTCAGAGGGAGCGGTCGAACGCCCGGCAATCAGCGCAAGTCGTTGAACGGGTGCGTAGCGCTTCGGTCC
>VFZS01000474.1 GCA_016871095.1 Acidobacteriota bacterium | reverse complement strand
TTTGAGGTCGAAGACCTCGCTAGACCCTTCCCGTGTACGTGGCCCAGTTCGGAACGGTTACGAACGCAGCGCCGTCCCAACTGCGCTATACTTCTCAGTGACTTACGTCTGCGTGGCAGGACCTCCGCCAGGGAGGTTACGAACGGGGCGATGGAGTCCAACGACACAACCGGAATGCCGCCCCCCTGGTGGCCGCAGGGCAGAAGGAGGTCGTCCGCAGGCAACTGGAGCGGATACTCGAGAGCGCCGCCTTCCGTGGCTCCAAACGCTGCCAGCGCTTCCTGCGCTACGTGGTCGAGCAGGCGCTGGAGGGCCATGAGGACCTGCTCAAGGAGCGTACCCTGGGGGTCGAGATCTTCGACCGGCCCCCCTCCTACGACACCAGCGAGGATGCCATTGTCCCGCGCCCGACGGCAAGACCGTCGAGGACTACGCCATCATCTCGCGCGTCTTCCATCCCACCACCGGGCAGCTTCTGGTTTCCGTGGCGGGCATCACCCAGTACGGGACCCAGGCCGGCGGCGACTTCCTCACCCGCCCCTCCTATCTCTCCGATGCCTTGCGCCAGGCCCCGGCCGGATGGCGGCGGAAGAACATCCAGTTCCTGCTGCACACGCGCGTGATCGGCCGCACGCCGGCGTCGCCCAAAGTCCTGGTCACGCATTTCTGGTAGGATGCCGGTATGGCCAAGGGCCGGAACACGTTTGACCTGGAGTGCCCGTGCTGCGGGGCTTCCCTGAAGGTGGACCCGGAGGTGCGCGCCGTGCTCAGCTTCAAGGAGCCGGAGCGGCCGCGCACGCTCGAGGACATCGAGGCGGGGGTGGCCAAACTCAAGGGTGAGGCGGCGCGCCGCGAGGAGGCGTTCCAGAAGTCTTTCGCGCGGGAGAAGCAGCAGAAAGAGGTGCTCTCGCGGAAGTTCGACGAGCTGCTCAAGCAGGCCAAGGAAAGCCCGGAGGAGCCCCGGCGGCTGCGGGACATTGACCTGGACTGACCCGCCGCGCTGGACTCCTACCTTGACGCGGGAAAGGGCACAGACGCCGCCAGTTCCACCCGCGCCCCGGATGACCGATCCTCAACCACCAGTTTTCCCCCGCTGAGCGTGACTTCGTCGACCTTGCGCAGAGACTCGGGAGCGGTTGTGTAGAAGATGATGAACCCGGTTTTGATCCGGGACTTGGCGGGCAGCCACCGGAAGGCGGGCGTATCCAGCAGCGTTCCCATGCGGACCACCTCGCGCCTGGGCAAGTCGAACGGCTGAGTCGAGAACTCCAGCCCGCGGGCCATCGTGGCCGGCCGGAGGTAGGACTCCCAATCCTGAAGCCAGGGGAAGTCGGATGCGCGGAACAGATACCCGAGCAGCAAGCGCCGCCGCGTGTTCAGGGCGGTGACGAAAGCGAACTCGCGGGAAGGTTCCAGCGCCACGGTGACGTGATCCATCGAGTTGGGCACGGCCGGCGCCGCGCGCAGATCGACTTCCCCGCCGTCCTTGGTGGGCGCCATGGGCCAGGTGAATTCCTTTCCGGACGCCAGCCGCCGCACGCGCTCGCCGCCCGGCCCGTAGGGGCGCGTCATGGCGCGCCGGCCGGAGATGTCCACGACGGTCAGGGAGGGTTCCAGGAAGGGCGCTCCGATGGTGACGTGTTCGGCCCAGGCCAGCGGCCGGTCGAAGGCCGTCAGGCTCTCCAGTTCGCTCTCGACATAGACCACCTGCTCGCCGTCGGCCATGCGGATCGTCCGCGTGAAGGCTTCCTGGGCCAGTGGCAGCCGCACGCCGAGCCGGACGGTGGCGATGCTCCCCTCCTTGCCGGAGGACTGGATCTCCCACGGCAGCAGGTGCGCCTCACCATGCCCCGGAAAGCCGGCCGCGCGCTCCTCCGCCGAGGGACTTCCGAAGCCGTCCACGCAGAGGAAGTGTCCCAGCGAGGCGCCGAAGCGGGGTTTCTCTCCCGCCTCGCGGGCGGCCCGAGCGGGTTCCCACAGCGGGTTGAGCTGTTCGGAATCGTCGCGCCGGGTGAGCCGGGCAAACGCCCCGCCCGTGAGTGTGACGGTCAGTTCCAGCTTGTCGTTGGTAAGCACGATAGCGGGACGCTGCTCGAAGCTGGTGTCCCGCAGAAACGTCTGGGCCGCCTGCGCCCCAGCCGCCGCGGCCAAACCCAGCCACACCACCGCGCCAGCCAACCGGATGTTCAACATGCGATCACACCTCGCTTGCCTGCTCCGGAGGGGCCGCCCGATTCCGCGGAGCCTCCGGGCGCCACCAGTATACGTCAGCCTCGCGGGGCGGCGCGGCGCCCGCCGCTGCTATAATCGGGCGGTCATGGAGCCGAAGGCCGCCAATGACTCGTTCCGGCCCCTGTTTTCGCGCGGCGCGCTCATCGGGCTGGTGGCCCTGCTGGCGGCCGAGACCACCATCAACTACCTGGACCGCCAGGCCCTCTCGGTGCTGGCCCCGGTGTTGCGTGACGAATTCCACCTGAGCAACACCCAATACGCCTCCATCCTGAACGCTTTCATGGTCACCTACATGGTGTCCTATGCGCTGGGCGGCTGGGTGATGGACCGGCTGGGAGTGGTCCGCGGGCTTACGCTGGCGGTGACCTGGTGGTCGGCGGCGGGCGCGCTAACGGGGCTGGCGCGAGGCCCGCTGAGCATGGGCGTGTGCCGGTCGCTGCTGGCCGTGGGATCCGGCGGCGCCTGGCCCGCCTTCGCCAAGTCGGTCTCTCTGTGGGTGCCGCCGCAAGGGCGTGCACTGGCCATCGGGGCGTGCAACAGCGGCTCCAGCCTCGGTTCGCTGCTGACGCCCCCGCTGGCGGCGTTTCTGGCGCTGAGGCTGGGCTGGCGCGCGGCGTTCGCCATCATCGGGGCCATCGGCTTTCTCTGGGTGGCGGCGTTCCTCGGTTTCGCGCGAGCCCACCCGAGGATGCTGGCGACCGACCGCGGGCAAACCGCGCAGCAGAGCGGTCCCCGGGTGCGCTGGGTCAGCCTGCTCGGCTACCGCCAGACCTGGGCCGTGTTCTTCTGCCGCTTCTTCGCCGACTCGGCGTGGTACTTCTACGTCTACTGGATCCCCGAATTCCTGGCTCGCGAACGAGGTCTGGACTTGGCCGGCATCGGCGCCGTGGCCGGGGTGCCGTTTCTGGTTTCCACGGTCTCGAACTTCGCCACCGGCTACGCCGCGCTGCGGCTCCAGCGCGCGGGTTGGAGCGTCAACCGCGCCCGCAAGGCGATCATGCTGCTGGGCATGGCGCTGTCCTCGGTGGGCGTCGCCGCCGTGTTCGCCCACTCGCTGTTCTGGACCGTGACCCTGCTCTCGGCGGCGGTGTTCTTCTGGATGTGCTGGTCAGTCACCGTGCATACGCTGCCGGGCGACTTCTTCCCCGCGCATGCCGTGGCCTCGGTATACGGGTTCGCGGGGACCGGCTCGACGCTGGGCTCGGTGGTAAGCACCTGGGCGGTGGGGCGCACGCTGGACCTGACCGGCACCTACGTTCCCGTCTTCATCGGCATCGGCCTGCTGACGCCCGTGGCCTTCGTGGTGGGCACAGCGCTGATGGGCCGCGTCGCGCCGGTGCGGATGGTCAGTCCGCCAGGCCAATCCTTCTCACCAAGTCCGTGAAGCGCGGATCGGAGCGAAGAGCGGCGAACAGCGGATCGGCCCTTACCGCGACCAGAAAACTGTCGCGCTCCTCGAATGCTGCATCGAGTAGCGCAAAGGCCCGCTCCAACTCTCCGATGGCCCCGTACAGGATGGCCAACCACGTGGGTGAGAAGAAGGCGTCGCTTCTGCGCCTCTCCAGGTTTTCCGCGATTGCCGCCGCCTCGTCTCGTCTGCCCTGGCAGGCATAAACGTATCCCAAGGCCCAGGCATAGAAGGGGTCGTCGCCTGTCAGTGCCTTCGCACGTTGAAGCAACTGGATGGCTTCCAGGTACTGACCGCCAAGCCCGTAGGCCAACCCGAGGTTCACGTGCAGCCCAGATCCGTGAGGATGCAACTCCACAGCCTGCCGACCGTGCGCCACCGCCTCGTCGTATTCTCCTGCCAGCCAACAGGCGTAGACCATCAGGCGATTTACTTCCTCCGAAACCGGATCCAATTCCCAGGCTCGCCGGGCCTTGGCGAGACCTGCTTCGGTCCGTCCAATGAACATCAAGAAGCACGCATAGACGATGCCGAGATGAGCGTCCCCTGGGTTCAGCGCGATGGCCCGCAGGAACTCGCGCTCCGCCCCGCGCCAGTCCCACTCGTACCACTCATGGACGTAGGCCAGCGCCCAATGGGCCTCGGCCAGCGCTTCATCGAGCGCCAATGCTCTCAGTGCGTGTTCCTTAGCCGCCGGCATCACTTCCCGCGCGCGCCCCCACCCGTGAACGGCGAGGTAGGTGTAAGCCACCGCCAAGCCCGCGTGCGGCGCCGCATAACCGGGATCCTCGGCAATAGCCCTTTCGAACAACTCGATCGCGCTTCGCCAGCCGTCAGCGCTGCACTGGTTCCACCAGTGGCGACCCTTCAGATACAGGTTGTACGCCTCCAGGTTGGCGGTGTGGCGCTTGACGAGGGGCTGCTCCCCGATCAGTTGCACGCGCAGCTTGTCCACGATGGCCTGGGCGATTTCGTCCTGGATG
>VFZS01000473.1 GCA_016871095.1 Acidobacteriota bacterium | reverse complement strand
TCGGATCATCATCGTGGGGATTCGACGGAAGGACGAGTCAACCTACAAGTAACACGCTAGGGAAATCCCCACGCTGACCGAATAACCCAAACCTGTCCTTTGCGTGCTGCAGCGCACTTGGTTCAGGTACCGTTCGCCTGGGTACCTGATACCTCTCGTTCGCCTGGGTACCTGATACCTCCCAGAGGCTAACTGCTTGATTTCCTTGGAGTGACCCCAGAATTCCGGTGCTTTCTCCCTCCACCAGCGACTCCGTCGATCCCCTGCAAAATCTCCTTGCTTCCCAGCTCGGGTTGGAGCTAGCATCCAGTCAAGTTGACCCCACCACCCATTCCCTCGATTCTCCGCGCCCACCGGCGTCCGAATGACATAACGGGAGCCGTGGCGGCGTTCATTTTGTCTTTGTACGCACGTGCACTCAGGGTAAACGTAGAATCGCGCTCGCCCAACAGATAAAGAAAAGCAAGGTTCCAAGCAGTGCAAGAGGCCCGATGCAAGCGCCGGTTTCATACGTCCCCCGTCCGGCGGCTGCATCGCCCCCCAGGCATTCCCCCCTGTCGGTTGACCTGAGGATCTGCTAGAACGAGAGCGGTGCCGGGAGGTGGGGATGCGGAGCCGCAACTCCGCACCCCCGGTGACGATCACGCATAGGTTGGCGGACGTGATCGCCGGGATCATCGTCGCACAACTGGCCGTGTTCGTCCAGATCCCCTCGCGGGCAACCAGGTGGTGTGGGTGTCTTCGTCTGGGCGATCCGCTGCCAGGAGTGCGGGCGGTGGTTCTTCCTCTGCCGGGGCTGCTTCCACGGCCAGCGGTACTGCTCGGACCAATGCCGGCGGCAGGCCCGGCGGCGGCAGTGTCGGGCCGCCCACGCGCGATACCTGGCCAAGCGGCAGGGGCGGCTCCGTCGCGCGGCCGCCACAGCCGCCTACCGGGAGAGAAGCGGCCTGGGTGTCTGCGCGGCCCGCCCCGGGAAAGAAAGTAATAGATCAAGGTGTTGGAGAATGGCCGGATGTGTGGGAGAAGTGATCCCGGCAGAGGCCTCATGCGCCCGCTGCGGGGTGCGGGGCCGGGTGAAGCTCTGGCAATGAAGGGAGCCGGGAGCCGATGGATGAGCAGCAGCACGGAGTGGGGGCCGGGGGTGGCGAGGAGTGTGCCGATCGCGCAGATCGGCACGACGCTGGGCCGGGCGCGCTGCCCGCAGCCCGCCCAGCTGGCCCGCATGCGGCAGAGCCTGAGCCGGCACGGCCAGTTGACGGCCCTGATCGCGGTGGAGCGCGAGGGGAAGCTGGAGCTGGTGGACGGCTTCAAGCGGCGCACGGCCGCGGCGCAGATGGGCTGGCCGGAGCTGGCGGTAAGCGTGCGCAACCTGGATGGGCGCGGGCAATGGACGGCGATGCTGACGCTCAACCGCACGAGCGGCTCGCTCTCGGTCTTGGAGGAGGGGCTGATCATCCGCGAGCTATGCCAGAGCGGCCTGGCGCAGATCGAGATCGCCCAGGTGGTGGGCCGCCACAAGAGCTGGGTGTCGCGGCGGCTGGGCCTGGTGGAGCGGTTGCACCCGGAGCTGCTGGCGGCCGTGCGCACGGGGCTGCTCTCGGCCGGGGTGGCGCGGCGGCTGATCGGGTTGCCCCCGGGCAACCAGCTCGAGCTGGCGGCGGTGGTGAGCCAGGCGGAGCTGAGCACGGGGGAGACGGAGCTGCTGGTGAGCCTGTGGCAGAAGACGAGCGATCCTGCTATCCGGCGGTTCCTTCTGACCGAACCGCGCCGGGCCCTGCAGAATGCCCGACCGGAGACGGGGAGCGCGCCGCCGGACCCGCGGCTCAGCGAGCGGGGCCGCAGGATCGCGCGGGCGCTCGCCATCCTGCGCGGGGTGGCCCTGCGGCTGATCGACGCCCTACAGAACCCGCCGCCCCTGCCGGAGCTGGCGCTGCTGGAGGAGGAGCTGGAGCAGACCGCGAAGACGCTGCCCCGGGCGCTGCAAGCGCTTGGTTCCGCACAGAGGTGCGTGCGCTCCGGCGAGAGCGACGGGCCGAGCGCGACGCCCACATCCGCAGACTGCTGCGCGACGGAAGCTCGATCAAGGGGGCTGCCAGAGCCGCCGGGGTCGACGTGAAGACGGTCCGCCGGCTGCTGCGGGGCCCGACGGGGCGGCCCCGCCGGGCGAGCAAGCTGGATCCGTTTCGGCCGCTGATCACCAAGTTGGTCTGCGAGGACCAGTGGACGGCGATGCTGGTGCTCAAAGAGATCCGCGCCCTCGGCTACACCGGCGGATACAGCGTGCTCAAGGAGTTCGTGCGGAGCCTGCGGCCAAAAGCGGTGCGGCGGCCGCACCTGCGTTTCGAGACGGGACCAGGCGAGCAGGGCCAGGTCGACCTCTCCCCCTACGAGGTCTTGCTGGCCGGGAGGCCGGTGGAGGTGGTGTGCTTCTCCTTCGTGTTGGGCTTCAGCCGGTGGCAGTATATCCACTTCTTCCGCCACGCCGATGTCCACGCCGTCTGTCACGGCCACGTGCTGGCCTTCGCGGAGGCCGGCGGGGTGCCGGCCGAGATCCTCTATGACCGCATGAAGCAGCTGGTGCTGGAGAGCCATCGCCATCGCGTGCTCCTGCACCCGCTCTTCGCGGCGCTCTGCCGCCACTACGGGTTCCGGGCGGTGCCGCTGGCGCCGGGGTACAAAGAAGGCAAAGGGAAAGTCGAGAACCCGTTCCGGTACGTGGAAGGCAACTTCCTGTTGTCTCACCGCCGCCAGGGGTTTCAAAACCTGGAGGAGCTCAACGCGAAGGCGATGGCCTGGCTGCGCACCACCGCCTGGGTGCGCTGTCATGGCACCACCCAGGAGGTGCCAGCCGAGCGCCTGGCGGTCGAGCGGCTGCATCTCGCGCTGCTCCCCGCGCACCCCTTCGAGGCCGCCCAGGTAGAGGAGAGGCTGGTGGGGGATGACTTCTGCGTGGCCTGGGAGACCAACCGCTACTCGGTGCCGCCAGAGTTCGCCGGGCACTCCGCCAAGGTGCGCGTGCTCGATGGGAAGCTGACGGTGCTCATCGGTGGGCACGTCGTGACCGAGCACACGCTCCACGAGACGCGGCACAAGCGCTACATCCTGCCGGAGCACGAGGCCGAGTTCCGCCAACACTCGACCAGCCGGCATGTGCTCACCGAGCAGTTCCTGCGCCTCGGCCCGGCCGCTCGCGACTTCCAGGAGGGGCTGATCGCCGAACGCGGGGGCGCGGCCGGCTACCACATCTCGCGCCTCCTTTCCCTGGCGCAACGGGTCGGCGCCCCCCGGGTGGCCGAGGCGCTGCGCCATGCCGTGCGCTATGGCGCCTTCGACTACAACGCGGTGGCACGCATCGTAGAGGGCAAGACGGACAAGGCCTTGACGGCGCCCGCGTCGCCCGGGCCCTTGCCCCAACACCTCCAGGAGTACTTGCGCGGGGTGGGCGAGCATCAGCGCCCGCTGAGCGCCTACCAGCGCCACCTGAAAAAGGTCGATCCGGAGCCCGAGCATGGCCAGTGAGGAGCTGGACCGGCTGATCCATAACCTCAAGCGGCTGCACCTGGCCCACGCGGCCAATAATCTGGAGGAGCATCTCCGGCAGGGTGCGCACCTGAAGCTCGGTCGCCTGGCGTTCCTGGCCCGGGTCATGGAGGCCGAGGTGCTGGCCCGGGCCGAGACCGGGACCGAGCGCCGCCTCGAGCAGGCCCAGTTCCCGGAGCTCCTGCGCATCGAGGACTACGACTTCAAGTTCCAGCCCAGCCTCGATCGCCCGCGGCTGCTCGATGTGGCCGAACTCGGCTTCGTGGATCGGTGCCAGGCGGTCCTGTTCATCGGCCCCAGCGGCGTGGGGAAAACGCACTTGGCCATCGGCCTGGGCGTGCGCGCCTGCGCCGCCGGCTACCAGGTGCGCTTCGCCCGGGCCAACGACCTGCTCAAACGCCTCTGGGCTGCCCTGGCCGATAACACGCTCGACGAGGTGTTGGAGGACCTCAGCCGCCCCCCGGTCCTCGTCCTGGACGAACTCAGCCAGGGGGCGCGCAAGCCCGAGCACGACTATGCCGCCGTGTTCTATGAGCTGGTGGCGCGCCGCTACCGGCGCGGCGCCATCGTCCTGACCACCAATCTCGGCCTGGACCAGTGGCCGGCCGCCCTGGGCACACCCTCCCTGGTGACGCCGGCCCTCGACCGGCTGCTCGACGCCAGCCACACCTTCGTCTTTCCCGCCGATGCGCCCAGCTATCGCGCCCAGCGGCGGGAGGCGCCCGGGCCTTTGCCGCGCCCCCGCCATGGGACCCGCCGTCGTCCCCCCAAACCCCGTGCCCCCCGCTGACCCGGACCCTACGTTGCGAGCACCGACTCTCCCCACGCCCACCCAGCCTCCTCGCCATACCGGCCTCCAGTGTGCTGGCGCGCCCCGCGAAGACCACAACCCGCAAAGGACATCCCGAGGGCCTTCCCGATGCATCCGATCTGGGCGCAAAGGGCAATAATGCACAAGGGCAACGATCCCCGTCGCACAATCCAGCCTGGCCGGCCGGCTTCAGCTCAGCAAGAGGGGGGAATAAAGGCCGCCGCACGGGGGCGTTTAGAACCGGCGTCCGCAAGGCAGTAACTTCCTCTTGCACT
>VFZS01000472.1 GCA_016871095.1 Acidobacteriota bacterium | reverse complement strand
AGGTGCGCGGCCGGCTCCGGTGCTTCCGCCGGGCGATAGCGCAGGACGATGAGCACGGGAGGCTCGGCGCTGCCCTGGGCCACGCCCAGCAGCGCGCCCATGCCGAGCTGCCGCATGCGGTCCTGGTCCAGGACCTCACATTCCAGACCCTCCTCGGCGGCCAGCGCGCGGGCGCGCTCGGCCAGCAGTCCGGGTGTCATGCGGTTGGCGGGCTCGCTGACCAGGGATCGAGTGTAGTTCTGGGCCCCGGCGATGATCTCGGCGCGCCGCGCAACTTCTTCAAGCGTCGCCTCGCCGCCGGGCGCCACGGCGATGAAGGTCTCGACCGGCTTGGTCTCCTTCTTTTCGGTCTTGTACTGGTCAGGCTCGAAGTCACCGAGCAGGGCGCCCTCGACGGCCGCGCCCACCTGCTCGGAGGAAGCCTCCAGCGCCAGCGCTATCACCGGCATTGACTTGGGCTTGAGGTGGCGCAGCGCGGCGCCCGAGACCCTGCGCAGATCGGCCATGGTGAACTTGTCGCTCTTGCCGGCGCCGATTACCAGGAGGCGTTTGGCTGCCAGGCCCTGGGGACGGTGCAGGATGGCGGTCTCGAAGGCTTTACCGCTGAACTCGGCGCTCTCGTACAACTGGCGGATCCAGCCGCCGGCGAGCGCATCGGCGGAGCGGGTCACCTCCCAGGCCAGCCCGCCGCCGGGGGACTCCTTGTCGAAGGCGACCACCACCAGGGCGTCGCACTCGACGGTCTCGATGGCTCGTGTGTCCACTCGGATTTGCATAGGTCGTCAGCTCTTGCGCCCGCGCAGGGCACGGCGGGCCTCGTCCTTGGTGGCGCGGTCGCGCGCGGCGGCGCGCTTGTCGTGCAGTTTCTTGGCGCGCGCCAGGGCCAGCTCGCACTTGATGCGGCCCTCTTTCAAGTAGATACGGGTGGGAATCAGGGTGAGGCCCTTCTCCCGGGTCTTGCCCAGCAGCTTGTCGATTTCGCGGCGGTGGAGCAGCAGCTTGCGGTCGCGCAGGGGGTCGTGATTGGCGCGGTTGCCGTGCGAGTAGGGGGAGAAGTGGGCGTCCACCAGCCAGGCTTCGCCGTTGCGGACTTCCGCGTAGCTCTCCTTCAACTGGACGCTGCCCTCGCGGGCGGATTTGACCTCGGTGCCGGTCAGCGCCAGGCCGGCCTCGAAGCGCTCGAGCAGAAAGAAGTTGTGCGAGGCCTGCCGGTTGGAGGCCAGCAGCTTCGTCGGGGGGGAGTCGCCAGGCAACTTTGTCCTACACGCGGCCAAGCCTTGCTGCGTCAAGCAGTTATGTGAGGCATGCGCCGCCGCTTACTATCTTAGCATAGCGCTCGGGGACCAATAAGATGCGTGTTTGGAACCGTTTAGCAATGGCCGTGGCCGTCTCGGGCCTCCTCGGGGGCGTCCTGCCGGACCTCGCGGCCCGCACCCGCAAGGGCGACAAGCTGCTGGCCGAGGGCCGGGTGGCCGAGCAGCGGAAGGACTGGGACAAGGCCCTGGTTTTCTACGAGCAGGCCCTGGCCGAGGATCCCGGCGACGTCGCCTACCAGATCGGCGTCCGGAGGGTCCGTTTCCAGGCCGGGCAGGCGCTCGTCGAGAGGGGCCTGCGGCTCCGCGCCGAAGGCAAGCTGGAAGAGGCCCTGGCCGCCTTCCAGAGAGCCTTCGCCATCGACCCCTCTTCCGCCATCGCCGAACAGGAGTTCCGCGTGACCAGGGAGATGATCGAGCGGGAGAAGAAGAAGGCCGCCGCGGGACAGGAATCCAAGCCCGAGGAACGGGGCATGACTCCCGCCGCGCAGGAGCGCCAGGAGGCCATCGACCGCATCACCAGCCTGCGCAATGTGCCCGAGCTCAGGCCGCTGTCGGCGCAGCCCATCAACTTGCGCATCAACAACCAGCCCCCCAAGGTGCTTTTCGAGACGGTGTGCAAGCTGGCCGGGCTGAACCTGATCCTGGATCCGGAGTACCGCTCCGACCCGAGCGCGGCGCGCAATGTCACCCTGGAGCTCAGCAACGCCACCGTCGAGCAGGCCCTGGACTACCTGGCGGCGCTAACCAAGTCCTTCTGGAAGCCGCTTTCGGGGAACACCATCCTGGTCACCAACGACAACCAGGTGAAGCGGCGCGACTACGAGGACATGGTGCTGAAGGTGTTCTATCTCACCAACCTCACCACGCCGCAGGAGCTGACCGAGATCAGCACCATGCTGCGCTCGATCACCGACATCCGGCGGGTGCACCAGTACACCGCGCAGAACGTGCTGATCGTGCGGGGCACTCAGGACCAGGTGCTGCTGGCCGAAAAGCTCATCAACGACCTGGACAAGCCCAAATCCGAAGTCGTGGTGGACGTGCTGGTGATGGAGGCCAATCGCACCAGGACGCGCGACCTGGCGTCCAACCTCGCCTCGGGCGGCAGCTCCGGCATCGACACCAACTTGATGTTCACCCCGCGCAACCCGGTGCTGCTGGGGGGGACACAGAGCAGCGGTGCCACTACCACTACCGGTGATTCCACCACCACCACACCCACTCAGACGCCCTACTACAACCCCTACATGAACCCCTACGGCGGGTATGGCGGGTACGGGGGGTACGGTGGTTACGGCGGCATGGGCGGGGTCGGCACGAGCTCTCAGCCCCAGCTCATCTCGCTGGCCCGCATCGCCCGCATCTCGACCAACGATTTCTCGATCACGCTGCCCGGCGCGCTGCTCCAGGCGGTCATGACCGACCGCAACACCAAAGTGCTTCAGTCCCCGCAGGTGCGCGCGGCGCACGGGCAGAAAGCCAGTTTGAGGATCGGCGACAAAGTGCCCATCGCCTCGGGCGGCATGCAGCCCTTCGGCGGCGTAGTGGGCGGGATGTCCTCCCTGTACTCGCAGTTCCAGTTTCTGGACGTGGGCGTCAACGTGGACATCACCCCCACGGTGCACGGCTCCAACGAAGTGACCCTCAAGGTGGTGCTGGAGATCTCCAACGTGCGCGACCGCATTGATCTGGGGGGCATCTCGCAGCCGGTGATCGGGCAGCGCAAGGTGGAGCACGAGATCCGCATCCGGGAGGGCGAGGTGAGCCTGCTGGGCGGGCTGATGCAGACCCAGGAGACGCGCTCGCTAGCCGGGATACCGGGACTGATGAGCATCCCGATCCTGAAGCGCATCTTCTCCAGCGAGAGCGTCGAGAAGAGCGACAGCGAGCTGCTGATCGCGCTGATCCCGCACATCGTGCGCTCGCCGGGCATCACCGGTGTGAACCTGAGGCCGGTAGCGGCGGGCACCGACGCCGCGGTGAAGGTCAGCATGACGCCGCGGGAGGCGCCCCCGGCGGCCAAGGAGGTCAAGCCGCAGCCGGAGCCCACGGCGCCGGTCAAAGAAGCCCTGCCGCAAGCGGCCCCGCCGAAGCCACCCGCGGAGCAGCCTGCGCCGGCTACTCCGCCGGCGGAGCAGCCCGTGTTGCAGCCGCCGGCGCCGGGAACCCCGGCCATTCCGCTGCCGCGTCCCAGCGATACGATGAAGTGAGCCATGCGGCGCAAGAGCCAGCGCGGGCTGACCCTGGTCGAGCTGATCGTGGCGTTCACCATCATGATGCTGCTGGCCGCCATGGCCGTGCCCCTGGCCCGCGCCAAGGTGCGCCGCGAGCGCGAGCGTGAATTGCGCTGGGCGGTGCGCGAGATACGCACCGCCATCGACAAGTACAAGGACCTCTGCGACGCCCAGCGGCTGGGAATCGAGGCGCAGAAGGTGGACGCCGACTGCTACCCGCCCAAGCTGGAGGTGCTGGTCGAGGGCGTCAAGCTGGCGGGAAGCGTAGACAAGAAGATCCGCTTCCTGCGCCGCGTCCCCAAGGACCCCATGACCAACTCCTACGAGTGGGGCCTGCGGAGCTGGCAGGATGAGCCTACCTCGACGAGTTGGGGCGGGCAGAATGTCTTCGATGTCTATACCAAGAGCCCGGAGAGGGCCCCCGATGGAACGCCGTACGCGGAGTGGTAGAACCAGCTTCAGCCTGTTCCTTGCGCGACAGGCTAGAGCCTGTCCTACGGGGGCATCCTCCAGCCTGGCGCCACTCCGTTTTCACACAGCCGCCACTCTGGCGCCCTGTGGGGCGGCTCCCCTGAGCCGGGGTGCCCTCTGGGCCCGGCCCCCTGGCCGGCGCCCTCAGGCTCCGAGTGAGCCGACCAGGGGGTCGGCTCGCAGGCCGGGGGGCCTGCCCCACGAAAGCCATGCTGCATTATCCTCCAGCTTGTCCTCACGCGGCTTCACGCTCATCGAGATGATGATCGTCATGACCATCGTGACCATCCTGGTCTCGATGGCCGTGCCGCTCTACCAGAGATCCGTGCTGCGGGCCAAGGAGAGCGTGCTGCGCCAGAACCTGTTCACGCTGCGCACCGTCATCGACGAGTACACCTACGATAAGCAGAAGGCCCCCCAGACGCTGGAAGACCTGGTCACGGAGGGCTACTTGCGGCAGGTGCCCGTGGACCCCATCACCACCTCGAACCGCACCTGGAAGATCATCATGGAAGACGCCCTCACCAGCGTCAACCAGACCGAGCCCGGGATCTTCGACGTGCGCTCCGGCTCCGACAAGGTAAGCCCCGACGGCACCGGCTATTCGGAGTGGTAGGG
>VFZS01000471.1 GCA_016871095.1 Acidobacteriota bacterium | reverse complement strand
GCCGAGGAAGTGCCTTTGCTCAAGGCCAGGTTCGGCGCGGTAGCCGGCGACTGGGAGTCTGGTTCGATCGCCTGGGTGGCGGCCAGAAACGGTGTCCGGTGCCTGATCCTGCGCGGGGTAAGCGACTTGGTCGGCAGCACGGGCGGGGACGCCTATCACGGCGGTCTGAACGTGTACGTGGAGGGCGCTGCGGCGATCATGAGGAGCCTCATCGAGCACCTGCCCGCATGGCTCAGCCTGGCGTCAGCGGCAGGATCGGTGCGCCGGACGCCGTCACTGGCCTAACGCGCCGCCCCTGCTTCCTCCTCGCCCGGATGGGGTTGGACCAGGCCATTTGGCCGGCGGCCTGCCGGAGGCACACCGTAGGATAGTGGCTGTGAACCCCACCCCACTGAGTGGATCGGATTCAGCGCCCGGAGGCAGCCATGACGTGCGAAGTCTGCGGGACTGGCGAACGCCGGGAAGGGCTCATCCGCCACCGTCTGGCGCGCGAAGACAAGCTGGTGGTCGTGGAGCACCAGGCGCCTGCGTCAGGACAGAAGGTCCCAGTGAGGTGTCCCAACTCATGGGGAACAAGGAGCGCGCCGAGACTGCTGCCCGTCAGGCCAATCGGAGGTGAGGCGCAGCCAGGAGTAGCACCCGCTGGCGGTCAGACGAAAGGAAGCCAGCAAAGGCGCCACGCCGCTGACGCGCTTGTAGACGTTGAGGTACCCCGTGCAGTTCCGCCAGGGCGGGCTGGCAACCAGGCCGGCGATCTCGACGGCACAGTACTGGACCCGCCAGCTAGCGGCGGTCCGCCGCGCGGCGCTCTTTGACCGAGAGCACGAATTCGCTGCCCGGGGCGAAGGTCACGTTGGCGCCCTTGACCGTCATCTGGATGAACACCAGCGAGGCCGCCGCGCCCACGCCCGCCCCGATAGCCGCGCCCTTGGCCCCTCCGGCGATGGCCCCGATCAGCGCTCCGACGCCCGCCGCCGCTGCGGTCTTGCCCAGGTTATTCTTCTTCTGCACCACCCGGCCTTCCTCGTCGGCGTCCTGCACGCCCTTCGAGTTGGTGAACGACTTCACCTGCGCGTCGATCGGCACGGGGCCGCCGCCATGGTGGATCGAGTGGAAGCTGAAGTTCAGCACCGAGGTGCCCCTGACCTTGCCGCCGCTCTTGGACTCCTTGACCTCGCCCTCCATCATGTCGCCCTTGAACTGGTCCGGGACGAGCACCTGCGCGGTGAATTTGTCGCCCTTGCGGTTGGTCTCGGTGCTCAAGGGCGCCAGCAGCTTGACCCGAAATTCGGTTTCCGAAGGAATGGTCTGCGCCCCCAGCGGCAGGGCCGCCAGGAGGAACCACGAGAGACTAGGGAGTTTCATGCTGCATCCTCCGCCTACTGAATCACGGTCCACTTCATGGTAACAACCGAGAGCCGGCGGGTACGGCTGCGCAGCACCAGGCTCTTCCAGCCGTTCTGCGGGCCGGGCGCCTCGGCCACGCCCACGTCCTTCGGCTCGACCTCGACGATCACCGGCACGCCCGGCAGCTCGCCACGCAGCGTGCCCGAGGAAGCCGCGGCGCCGCTGATTTCGATGCGGCCCTCCCGCTCGAGCTGTCCCGACCAGATGATGACGCCCGAGCGCGGCCCGCTGTAGGCCGGCGCGGCCGGAGCGGAAGGAGTCGAAGGCGCCGGCGTCGGCCCCGGCCGCAGGACGGAGGCCGGCGCGGCGTTAGCCGGAGCCGATGGGGCGGCGGGCGTCTCGGCGACGGGCGCCGGCTGGGGCGGAGCCTGGTAAGCGGGCTGCGGCGGACTGGGCGAGGGCTGCGCCGGAGGAGCGGTCCGGGGCGTTGCGGCAGGCATGGGAGACGGACGCACAGGCTCACTCGGGGCGGGGCTGGCCCTCCCGGCAGGCTGCGCTGGCTGAGTGCCTGCCAGGGGAGCGGCGGCCTGCGGCGGGGCAGCTTCCGGAACGCCGGGCTGCGCCTCAGCAGCGACTGGCTCACCCGGCGGAGCCGGAGTCTCGGTTTGGGGCGGCGCTGCGGCGGCCGTTTGCGCGGGGGCCGCCGGAGGCGCCGCGGCGCGGTCCCGGAGCCAGAGCTTGTAGACCAGCAACACAATGGCCAGCAGCAGCAGAATCAGGCTGGCGCTCAGCGCGATCAGCATGGCGTTGCTCTTGGCTGGCTGGGCCGGCTCCGCAGCCCATTCGGGAGCGGGAGGCGACGGCGGCGCCTGCACCGGAGCCGGCGGAGCGGCGGCGGCCGCCGCAACACCTTGCGGCGCGCCGCAGACCGGACAGAATTTCTTGCCCGGGCCCACCGGAAGGCCACAGCGCGGGCATTTCCCCGCTTCCGCCGGCGCGGCCGGCGCCGGCGCCGCCAGCGGCCCCCCGCAGTTGCGGCAGAACCTGGCGCCCGCCTTGTTGTCCGCGCCGCACTGCCGGCAGCGGGCCCCAACCGGCTCCGCCACGGGAACCGGCCGGGACCGCTTTCTGTTCATCCACACCAGCAGGAACACGATCACCAGGATGGCCGCCGCCCCGCCGAGCAGAACCGCCAGCATCGTGGCCGAGAGGAACCCGCCGATGTCCGACTGCACCGAAATGCCGTCGCCCCGGAGGACGTTGTTGTAGCGCGCCACGTTCCCGCTCACCGAGTCGGCGTTCGAGTTGGTGATCCGGCCCGGCATGTGCATCTCGGCCCGCACCTGTATGGGAACGGGCTGTGCGCTGGTCTTGATGCTGAAAGTGCATCGCCGGCCGTCCGGCGACTTCTCGAACCCGAACTGCATGTCTTCCGAGGAAAGCTCCTGCACGCTGGTGAACGGCATCGTCACCGTGACCGTCTCGTTGCCGTTGGGCGCCCGCCCGATGCTGGTCTGGACGCCGGGCTTCTGGAACTGGCGGTCCTTCAGCATCTGTTCCTTGACCTTCTCGGCGGTCATCCCCAGCGATTCGGCGGTGCCCTTGGGAATCTCGACGGTCCACCCGGCGACGCCGCTGCCGTCCGCGCGCAGCTCGAACTTGAGTTGCACCTCGACGCAGGCGGTGAGCAGCAGGCACAGCGGGATCAGAACCGCGCCGCAAAGCAGTTGCCTGGATCGGGTCTTCATGGGCTCACCTCAGGCGCGCCCCGCAGTTGCCGCAGAAGGCGCTGCCGGCCTCGATTTCCGCTCCGCAGGAGGAACACCTGGGGACCGGCGGCGGGGCCTGATACACCGGCGGGGCTTGAAACACCGGCGGGGCTTGAAACACCGGCGCGGCCGGAATCACCGGCGGCAGGGGCGCCTGATAGGCCGGGGGCGCCGGCGCGGCCGGCACCGCGGCGGCCGCCTGCGGCGATGGCACGAAATGCTGGCGCAGCAGGCGCATGTTGTGCGCCATGTCCGCCCACAGCAGGGTGCCCTCCGCCAGGAAGTAGAACACCACCAGCGCCAGGAACGAAGCCACGGCCATCGAGGCCAGGAACATCAGCCCGCCCAGAAAGCTCTGGTCGCCGCGCGCCGCGGGAAGTATCCCGGCGAATCCCCCCAGCAGTCCGTACGGGCTGGCGCCCGCCAGCCACGTAAACAGGCAGCCGCCCACGCCCACCGCCACGCCCAGCGTGGCGTAGACCTCGCCCGCCGCCCGGAACAGAATCGAGACGATGGGGATCACGGTAAGGGTAGAATCCGCAAGCCCCTCCACGGCGGCCGCCCGGTAAAACAGGACCTGCGCCACGCACACCAGCGCCAGCAATACGATCAGCGCCAGCAGCAGACCGCCGACGGCCACCCCGGCCCCGGCGCCCCGGAAACAGGCCTCCAGGATGTTGACCAGGAAGTACAGGCCGGCCAGCAGCAGCAGCACGGCCAGAATCCGCAACGCCCACACCACGGTCTTGCGAATCACCCGGCCGTCGCTCAACGCCTCCAGCACCGGGTGGAAGAAATTCAGGATAGACAAGGCTACTCCTTTCCTGTCCGACTTTACAGGAAAGCGGGCGGCGCGGCAACAGGTTTTCTAGCGCCGGGACACCTCCAGCCCCCGGCGGGCCTCCCGCTTAGAGAGGCCCCGCCGGGGCAGGCCTAGCCCCACGCACTAGTCCCCCCGCAGCCCCGAATCCCCGACGTTGCCGGGCCTGCGTGCCCGCTCTGAGAGCCCCTTCAGCGCAAATGGACCCGCGTCATGGTCATCGCGCCATCGTGCAATTCCAGAGCCGCGTGGAGACCGACGGGCGTGCTGCTGCTCACCTCAATCCGCAAGGGGATGTCGCGGTTCGCGATCAGTTGAGCGGCGCTGATGTTGCGCAGCAGCTCCTCATAGAGCGTGTCGATGGACGCCCCCGCCCCGGACGACAGCGAGAACGGTTTCCTCAGCAGGAGCGCCCCGTCGAGCAGGCTGCGAAACTCAATAGCCCCCACGCACATCGGCGCGCGTGCCATGCTCTGATCCGGCGGCAAGTAGGCCAGGTTCACGCGTGCCCCATCCTGCGGTGTCAGCGTGGGCATCCACTTCCCGGGGGGCTCCGGTTGCGGATTGAAGGCGCTGAGCACGTCCGCCCTCCACAACAGCACGGCCACGACAACGGCCAGAATAACGAGGATCTTGTACCCTCTCATCTTCAGTCCCTCCTCTCTCTAGTGTGCTATCTCGCAAATCCCTTTACTCACGGATCTCCA
>VFZS01000470.1 GCA_016871095.1 Acidobacteriota bacterium | reverse complement strand
TCCACCGGCTTGCTGAACTCACCCCCGCAGCCTGGGGCGCCCGCAACCGCTAACCGCAATCACCCCCGCTGTCAACCATGGGTTGGTCTGACGCTTACGTTCCACCAGTTGCCGGGAAATGGCCAGCCCTAGGCCGGTGCCGCCGTACTTGCGGGTGGTGGAGCCATCGCCTTGCACAAAGGGTTCAAACACCCGGGGGCGCTGTGCTGCGGGTATGCCGATGCCGGTGTCACGCACCGAAAAACGGAGGGTAGCGGCTTCCGCGTCATCCGCCACCACCCTGGTCACAATCACTACTTCGCCCTCCGCGGTGAACTTGATGGCGTTGCCCGCCAGGTTCATCAGGATCTGGCGCAGGCGCATCGGATCGCCGTATACCCTCCCGGGCAAGCGGCTTTCAGCGCGGTGGATCAGGGCCAGGCCTTTGGTTTGCGCGTGCGCCCCCAGGGCGCCCCGCACCTCCTCCACCACCGCCAGCGGGTCGAAGGGAATCCGCTCCAGATCCAGTCTGCCGGCCTCGATCTTGGACAGATCCAGGATATCGTTGATCAGGCCCAGCAGGGCCTCCGCCGAATGCTGGACGCCCTGGGCGTACTCGCGCTGCTCCAGGCTCAGCGGCGTGGTCAACAGCAGTTCCGCCATGCCCAGTACGCCGTTCATGGGCGTGCGGATTTCGTGGCTCATGTTGGCCAGAAAGCGGCTCTTCAGGTGGGTGGCCTCGCGGGCCGCTTCCAGCGCCGTGGCCAGCTCCTGGTTCTTCCGCGCCAGTTCCTCGGTGCGGTGCTGAAGGCTCTCTTCGACGCGCCGGCGCTCGGTGATGTCCAGCGCCGCCGATCGAAGGCCCACAATGTGCCCGCGCCAGCCACGTATCGGCGTGGTGTGGATCTCCAGCGTCAGGCGGGCGCCGTCCAGGCGCAGGCAGTGAAGTTCCACGGGCGCAGGCGGGAAACGGCCGGCCAACTGGCGCTGGACGCCCTCGCGGGTGGCCGCCTGCTCCTCCGGCGCCGCGAACTCCCAAACCGGGCGCCCCAGGATCTGGCGCCCTTCCAAACCCAGCAGCTTGCACTGCGCCCGGTTCACCCGCCGCACCACCCCGTGCCGGTCGATCTCCTGGTAGGCGACGGGGGCGTCCTGGAACAGACGGCGGAACTGCTCCTTGGCGTGCCACAATGTCCGGCCGTGGGTCAGCAGGAGCACCAGCCAAGCCACAAAGCAGCTCAGCAGGACTCCCGCGAGGATCCCGCCAATGAACCAGAGCATAGAGGAAGCCCCTGGGGACTCCTAAGGTCCTATCGTCTCGCCTGCGCGGGTTCTTATGAGAAAAGGGCCTTAGTTCAGCCGGCGGGCAGCATCTTCGAGATGTCGTTGTAAAGCACGAAAACCACTACCGCCATCAGGAAGACGAACCCCAGCTTGAGTACTGCTTCCTTAAGCGCCAGGCTCAGGTCTCGTCGCATCAGCATCTCCACCGACAGCAGCAGGATCATGCCCCCGTCCAGGATGGGGATGGGCAGCAGGTTGAAGATCGCCAGTTGCAGGCTGACCATGGACATCAGGGCCACGAAGGCGGCGGGGCCTTCCCGCGCAGCCTCGCCGGAGAGGCGCGCGATGCCGATGGGGCCCTCCAGCGACTTGGGTGACATGCGCTGCTCCAGGATACGCTTCAGAAACTCGTAGACCAGTCCGGCGCTCCGCAGGTTCTGCCGCACGGACTCCACCAGGGCTCCGGGCAGCGCCAGGCGCGTGAACACCATGCGCGGTTGCAGGATCACTCCGATCATCCACCTGCCCCCGCCCTCCTGAGGTGAGAAGACGGGCTGAATCCGCACCTGCGCCCGCTGCCCCTCGCGCAGGTACTCGAGGTCCACCGGCTTGCCCCCGCCCAGCCGGATGATCTCCTGGAGCCGGAACTGCGAGCGGATGGGGTGCCCGTTGGCGCTTACCAGGATGTCGCCCTTTTGGAGGCCCGCCTTCTCCGCCGGCGTGCCGGCCGCCAGGCTGAAGATCTGGATCTCACCCTGCTCGAGCCACCCGGCGTAACCCACTCCGGTGCGCTCGTCCAGCGTGGGTGTGACCGTGGTCCAGAAGGTCTTCCCCTCGCGCTCCAGCTTGACCTGAAGCGACTGGCCGGGCCCGGACACTTCCTTTATGACCACGTCCTCCCAGGTGGGATTCTGCTTGCTGTCGATGGCCACGATGCGGTCTCCCTCGCGCACCCCGGCCTTGGCGGCGGGCGAGTCAGGGAAGATATGTCCCACCACCGCATGCACCTCGGGAGGCTTGTGGAACTTCACCATGAACAGGCCCGTCAGCAAGGCCACCGCCAGCAGGAGGTTCATCGAGGGGCCCGCCAGCGCGATGACCAGGCGCTGCCAGCGGGGTTTGGCGCTGAAGGCGCGGGGATCGCTGACACTATCCTCCCCGGGCTGTTCACCCGTCATCTTCACGTAACCGCCGAAGAGGATGGCGCAGAACCGGAAATCGGTTTCCCCTCTCCGGAAACCGAACAAGCGCGGGCCGAATCCGAAACTGAACGCTTCGACCCTCACGTCAAACCAGCGGGCCGCCAGGAAGTGCCCCAGCTCGTGCACCAGAATCATGATGCCGATCAGCACCAGCAACCACAGGATGTTCTCGGCAATCAGCATGCCTTCTGCATAGCCTCCGCGCTACTCTGGCCCGCCCGTCCGGACCGGGCGCTCACTGCGGCCAGGGCCGCCTGTCGCGACTCCCGGTCGATTTCCATTATCTCATCCAATCCGCCCGGCTGCCGAGAGGGAATCCGCGTAAGCGCCTCTTCCACTACTTCAGCGATGGCGGGGAACGTGATACGTCCCTCCAGAAAGGCCTCCACGGCTACCTCATCGGCCGCGTTAAGCGTACAGGTTGCCGAACCTCCCATCCCCTGCGCCGCATAGGCCAGCCGCAGCAGAGGGAACTTCGCGAAGTCGGGCCGGCGGAACTCCCAGACCCGGGGCTCCCCCCAGTCCAGCCGCGGCGCCGCCGCGGCGGCGCGTTCCGGGTAGGTCAGGGCGTACTGGATGGGCATCCGCATGTCAGTGGCCGAGACCTGCGCCAGCACACTGCCGTCCTTGAACTCCACCATGGCATGCACCGAGGACTGCGGATGGATGACCACTTCGACTTCCTGCGCAGACAGCCCGAACAGCCAGCAGGCCTCGATCACCTCGAAGCCCTTGTTCATCAGGGTGGCCGAGTCGATGGTGATGCGCTTGCCCATCTTCCAGGTTGGATGATTCAAGGCCGCTTCCGGCGTCACACCCCTCAGCACCTCCGGCGGGGTGTCGCGAAAGGGCCCGCCCGAGGCCGTTAGGAACACCCGCGCCACCTCGCTGCGGCAGCCGGCCCGCAGGCACTGGTGTACCCCGTTGTGCTCACTGTCCACTGGAATCAGCTCGGCCCCTGCCGCGCGGGCCGCCTCGGTGACCAGCTTGCCGCCCGCCACCAGCGTTTCCTTGTTGGCCAGGCCGATCGTCCTGCCCAGCCGCGCGGCTTCGTAGGTGGCTTCCAGGCCCGCCACCCCCACGATCGCCGACATCACGAACCCGACCTCCGCGGCGCACGCGGCGGCCACCCGCGCCTTGGGACCCCAGCCCAGTTCCGGCCATTGCGCCAGGGGCAGGCCGATCTGGCGAAGCCGCTGCCGGAGTTCTTCCCGGGCCGCTTCGCTGGCCACTACGGCCACCCGCGGCCGGAACTCAACGATCTGCTGGAGCAGCTTCTCCACGTTCCGCCCGGCCACCAGCGCCCAGACGCGGCACTTGTCGCCGTGCCGGCGCACCACGTCCAGCGTGTTGCACCCGATCGAACCAGTCGATCCCAGTATGGCGAGGTTCTTCATGGAAGATGGATCACGGCTCCCATCCAGGCTGTTATCCAGCTTAACGCGGTTTGCGCCGCGCTGGGGGTCGCTCGTGGGTCCACTCCGGCCTTTGGGGTACCGGGTGTCTTTTTTGGGGGGTGCCGGGGAGGATTGCTTCAGGGGTCTTTTTAAGAGGTTAGTCTCGCTTTGGTGGGAGTTGCCTCCCCGGCTTGATTCCAATTATAGGATACCTGACTGCGGAAAGCAATAGAAATTTGTATTTTCACCTCGGGGCCTTCACCTCAACCCTCGCCCAGGACTCTAAGACCTTGATAATAGAGGAAAAATCCTCCTCACCCAGCCCGGCGGCGATGGCTGCCCGGAAGACCTGCTCCGTCACCGCAGTCAACGGCAGGGGTACGCCGAGGCGCATTCCGCTCTCCAGAGCCAGTCCCACGTCCTTGTGCATCCACTTTGTGGAAAAGAAGGTGGCGAAGTCCCGCGCCAGGATCGAAGGGGTCTTGGCGGAAAACAGAGCCGAGCGGGCGGCGCTGTTCTCGATGATCTCGGCCACCAGGCTGGGGTCGAGGCCGGCCTTGGCGGCGAGCACCATGCCTTCGCAGAAGGCTTGTAAGATGTTGGAAAGAATCAGGTTTTGAGTCACCTTGGCGTGCAGGCCCATCCCCGGTCCGCCACAGTGGTAGATCTGGCGTCCGAGTGGCTCGAAGAAGGGCCGCACACGCTCGAACACCGCCCCCTCCGCACCCACCATGAAGGTGAGCGCCCCCTTCTCAGCGCCGGGTATCGACCCGGTGCAGGGGGCGTCCACCCGGTGAATC
>VFZS01000469.1 GCA_016871095.1 Acidobacteriota bacterium | reverse complement strand
GTTCGACCACCACCCCGCGCACGGCTCCGTATGCTTCACGTATGGGCACGCGCCTGCCGTCCAGACTCGCGCGCCAGCCCGGGAACGCCGTGTCCGCCAGAACCACCAGGCCGCGGCACTCGGCCCTGACTTCGAGCACGACGCGACTCGGCCGCCTCTCGAGGATGCGCACCTGCTCCGCTCCGGCGCACTGCTCCAGGGGCGGGGGCGGCGTCAGCATGGCCGCCTGACGGCGCGGATCGAAGGACAGATTGTCGATGAGCTGCCGCAGCCGGCTGTACTCGGGGACCTGGACGATCTCGTGCACGATGCGGGCGCGCGGCAGCGCACTTGGATTGCGGTACACTCTGACGCCGCTAGCGCCTGAGAAAACCAGTTCCTGGCCGGGGCGGGTAGGCTCGCGCGACACGGTGTAGTTGACCGCCAGCAGGTCCTGAGTGCGCGGCTTGTGGGTTTCCAGCTCCAGGATGTTGCCGGTGATCCCGGCGTTGTAGCCCCACAGCGTGTCGATCAACTGCCACTGGCCGAAGTTGTAGGGCACGTCCTGGTCGTTGACGGCCACGCGCACAGGGCCGGGCTGGATGCGCAGGAAGCTGGCTATGTCGTCGTGCGCGCGCAGTTGAGCGAGCAGCGACGGCCGGCTGGCATCGGTAAGGTTGGGCTGGTTGGCGCCGGACACCATGCCTAGCTCAAAGAAGCTGAGCAGGACCAGCGACGCGGCCAGCGCGCGCCCGCCGATGGCCTGCGCGCGCCACGCCGCCAGCAGCGCGGCCAGCAGCGCGGCGGAGAGCGCGACCGCGAGCGAGGGCGCGCCGGCGTCGAAGCGGCCCGCCAGAGCCAGGCCACCCGCGATGGCGAAGATGCCCAGCGCCACGGGGGCCAGCAGCCACACCGCGCGCCTCAGCCAGCGGCTGGCAGGCTCCTCGCGCAGCGCGTCCAACCCGTATGCGACCAGCGGCGCGATCCCCAGGTTGAAGATCAGGAGAAACCGCGCCGGCACACGCGCTTTGTCCATCATGGGCACCAATGCGTAGAGCATCCCGTGAAAGACATTCGAGGCCGCCATGGCGCAAGCCACAGCGGCCAGCGTCAGCACGCCGAACAGGCGCACCGCCGGATGTTTCCTCCATGTCGCGGCCACGGCGAATAGCGCCAGAGTCAGCGCCGTGAAACCGACGAACGGGTTCACGTGCCGGTAGTGGCCCGGCAGCACCGTTCCCAGCAGGGACGCGGGAGTGAAGGAGAATTCCGCGTGGACGGTGTAGGGCACGCGCTCGTTCCACTTCAGGGGTTCCGGAGTGCCCGCCCAGCGCCACGAGCGCTGGCCGAACTCGTATCCGGGCACGGTCTGGAGGCCGCTGACGAGCACGGTGAAGACCAGCGCCAGCGCGGCCAGGCCCGC
This sequence comes from Acidobacteriota bacterium, assembly GCA_016871095.1. Taxonomy (GTDB): domain Bacteria; phylum Acidobacteriota; class Terriglobia; order Bryobacterales; family Bryobacteraceae; genus VFZS01. The sequence continues at coordinate 3,265 of VFZS01000469.1, read as the reverse complement.
CAGGCGAAGGCGTGAGCCGCGCTTGCTAGCGAGGTGGTAGATCCACACGCCAGCGGCCGCCAGGGTCAGGTAGAAGGGCGCTTCGTGGTGCCCGCTCAGCCAGGCCAGTCCCAGGCACACTCCCGAGAGCGCGGCGCTGGAGGCCGGGCGTTCGCCTCGCGCCGCGCGAAGCAGAAAAAGAAGCACGGCGGGCGCCCACACCGCGCCGTTGAGGACGTTGGGCCAGTCGGTGCTGCCCATGAATCCGCCCAGGGCGAAGACCAGCCCGGCCGCCAGCGAGGCCGCCTGGCTGCGCTGGAGATCCCGGCACAGCCACCAGGCGAACAGCGCTCCCTGGAAATGCAGGAAAACGAAATACCAGTGCATGACGCCGTGGCTGATCTTCCCCCGCTCGAAGGGCACGTAGGAGAGCAGCCAGTTGAGCGGGTAGGCGGCGCCGCTGAAGCCGCCCAGAAAGGGCTGTCCGCACCACTGGTGGGGATCCCACAAGGGGAAGCGGGTGTGACGCCACTCGGAGGCCTGAAACTGGAAGCGGGGCAGCTCCATGTTCGCGACGTCCGGAGTCTCCAGGTAGGAGTACTGATTGGTGAACACCAGCCGCCAGTAGAAACCCGCGCAGAGCAGGAACAGCAGCGCGGGCCAGGCCAGGCGGGAGCGGAGGGCGGCGAACATACCCCAGCATGATACAACCCCGGCGTGCGAGGATGCGACTAGACACCATGCTGAATACAACTCGCCGACGGTTTTTCGCCAGCGCCGCGGCGCTGGGCGCCGCCGCGCAGGACCGCGCGGTGGAGCGGGCCATCCCGCGCCGACATCTTTTCGCCTCGCGTCTACCGGAATCGCGGCTCGCCACGCTGCTGGTGCCGCGCATGGAATGGAGACCTTTCCCCACTCTCGCGGACCGCGCCGGCTGGCAGGCGCTGCCGGGCGAGACGCGCGCCGCTCTGCTCGAAGCGGGCGAGCGCGGGCTCAAGGGCGACTGGCCCGCGCTGCCGGCCACGCTGGCGCTGGAGTACGCCCGGGTGGGCAACCGCTCGCGTTACGAAGGCGTCCGCAGCGCGCGGCGTGGCCGACTGGCCTCTCTGGTGTTCGCCGAGTGCGTCGAGGCCAAAGGCCGCTTCCTGGACGAAATCGTGAACGGCATCTGGACCACGTGTGAAGAGACCTTCTGGGGCGTGCCCGCGCACCTGGGCGCGCAACGCGCCGGAGTGGGCCTTGCGGACGCGGCCGAGCCTATCGTGGATCTGTTCGCCGCCGAGACCTCGGCCCAGCTCGCCTGGACCTGGTACCTGCTGGGGCCGGCGCTCGACCAGGTTTCCAAGCTGGTGCGGCCGCGCATCGTGGGGGAGTGCCGACGCCGCCTGGTCGAGCCTTGCCGCCGCCGCGACGACTTCGGCTGGATGGGGCTCGGCCCCAACCTGAACCGCGCGATGAACAATTGGAATCCGTGGATCTGCTCGAACTGGCTCACCACGTTATTGCTGCTGGAAGAGGACCCCAAGGCCCGCGCCGCGGATACGGCCAAGATCGCGCTGTGCCTGGACCGGTTTCTCGACAGCTACCACGATGACGGCGGTTGCGATGAAGGCCCCGGATACTGGGGCCGCGCCGGAGCCTCGCTGTACGATTGCCTGGAGCTGCTGCACTCGGCCAGCCGCGGCCGGATCGACTTCTACCAGGAGCCGCTCGTCCGCAACCTGGGCCGCTACGTGGTCAACGCCCACATACACAACGACTGGTACACCAACTTCGCCGACGCCTCGGCCGCGGTGCGGCCCTCCGGCTTTCTGGTGTGGCACTACGGTCGGCGCACCGGCGACGCGGACATGCAGGCCCTGGGAGCGTGGCTGGTCTCCCGCGACCGCCCGCGGCGCGGGGTTTCCGACAGCATGGGACGCGCGCTGCCCGCGCTGTTTTCACGCGCGGGTATCGAGCAGACGCCGGCGCGCCAGCCCCTGCTGCGCGACGCCTGGATGCCGGGAATCCAGGTGATGGCGGCGCGGGTGGCCGCGGGATCTCCCAAGGGCCTGTATCTCGCCGCGCAGGGCGGCCATAACGCCGAGAGCCACAACCACAACGACGTGGGCAACTTCATGGTGTACGCCGGAGGCGAGCCGCTGTTGATCGACGCCGGGGTGGACACTTACACCGCCAAGACTTTCAGCTCCCGCCGTTACGAGATCTGGACCATGCAGTCGGCATACCACAACCTGCCCACCATCGGCGGGGTGATGCAGAGCGCGGGACGCGAGTTCGAAGCGACCCAGGTGACCTACCGCTGCGGCGACGACGGCGCGGAGATGACGCTCAACCTGGCGAAGGCGTATCCGAAGGAGGCGGGTATCCGGGAGTGGATGCGCACGCTGCGCCTGGACCGCGGCAAGAACGAGGTCACTATCCGCGACCGGTACTCGCTGGCCAAGCCGCCCTCCGAGATCACGTTCACGCTGATGAGCGTGCGCGAGCCGAAGGCGTCGGCGGGCGTGATCGACTACGGCATCGGCCGTGTTGCTTTCGACCCCAAGGTTTTCACGCCCAAGGTGGAAGAGATCAAGCTGGAGCAGGGGCGGCTGAGCGCGGTGTGGGGCCCGCGCGTGTGGCGGACGCTGCTGGTGACGGCGAAGCCGCCGCTGGAAGCGGACTGGACGGTGCGAGTTTCTCAGGGCTAGCCGCAAGGTCATGACCGGTTGCGCACCCGGGGGACCACTCGCTCACGCTCGTGGCTCCGCTGGAAGCGCGAATGCCGTAACCGAGCCGCGACCGTCAGGGAGCGGTCTATCAGCGCAAGTGTGGTAGATGATACTGGAGGCTTGTATGAACGATCGCATTCGCAAGCTGCTCGCCGCGATTGACAAGGGCTGCCGTAAGTTCGCCAACCCGGCGCTGGCGGCCAAGTACTCGCGCTACTTCGTGGAAGGCTACGACGCCTACGGGGTCAAGTGGGACGACCCGGCGTGGGTGAAGCAGAAGGAGGCCTGGCTGGAGGCCAACCGCGACCTGGGCCTGAAAGGGTTCCTCGAACTGGGGGTGGCCCTGTTCGCCACGGGCAAGTACGAGCACGGGGCCGTGGCGCAGTGGTTCGTTGGGCAGTACCGCGATGAGATCGGGCCCAGGGCGTTTGCCGGCATCGGGAAGTGGTTCGACGGCGGCGTGCGCAACTGGGCACTCTGTGACGTGGTCTGCGGGGAGTTGCTCGCGCCGCGGCTGGCGTGCGGCGCGGTCAAGCTGGACGCGCTCAAGAGCTGGCGCGCCTCGCCCCACA
>VFZS01000468.1 GCA_016871095.1 Acidobacteriota bacterium | reverse complement strand
AACCTCGGCGTGCAGCGGAAACTGCCGCTGGGGATGATCGCCTCGGTCAGCTACGTCCGCACGTATGCCGACCGCATGCAGATGACTTTAGACACCAACATGACTCCGCCTAACTTCACCCTGACCTGGCGCCTGCCGGATGGGACCACGTTTCAGACGCCTTACTCGGCGGGGATGACGCGGACCGCGGCGGGTGTGACCCTGCCGAACCCCAACAGCTTGCGCCCCAATCCCAACTACGGGGCCATCCGGGAGATCAGCTCGCTGGGCCAGAACTGGTACCAGGGCCTGCTGGTGGAGCTGAAGCGGCGGTTCCACCAGGGCTTCGCCGTGAACGTGGCCTACACGCTGGCCAAGGCGGAGAACCTGTCGGGAACCGGCAGCGGCTGGGGCGGCGGCGCGGAAAGCGGCTACGGCGGGGGCAGCGTCCTGGATCAATATAACCTGAAGGCGAACCGCGCGCCGGCCGGAACCGACCAGCGTCACCGCCTGGTGGTGAACGACGTGTGGGAGCCGGCCTGGAAGAGCGACCACCCGGTGCTGAACAAGCTGGTGCGGGGCTATCGCTTCAGCAGCATCGTGGCCCTCGAATCGGGGCGCCCCTATTCGCCAGGTATATCGCTGGGGACGCTCCGGTTCCAGACGCCGGACGGCGCGCAGTGGCAGGGCATGGGGAGCGGCCTGTACGGCCAGGGCGGCTTGAGCGTGGCGCCCGGCTACAAACGCAACAGCCTCTACGCCACCTGGCGATACACCTTTGACGTGCGCGCCTCGCGCCGCTTCCAGGTGACCGAGCGCCTTTCATTCGAGCTGATGGGCGAAGCCTTCAACCTGATCAACCATCCCAACTACTACGGCGTCAACAGCAGCCTGTTCACCGCGCCCACGACAGCGGCGACCACGCCGGTCGCCACTCCCATCGCGCTGACGCAGAGGTCCGACTTCGGCACTCCGTATACCACCAGCATGTTCCCCGACGGCACCAGCGCGCGCCGCTTCCAGCTTGCGGCGCGCCTGCGCTTCTGAAGCGGGGTGCGCGCGCCTGAACGCACCCATGCTCGGAAAGCCGGTTCCCCGTAAGGACGGCCTGGCCAAGATAACCGGACAAGCCCGGTACGCCGGCGACGTCACCCTCCCGGGAATGCTGCACGGCGTCACCGTGCGGAGCCCCGTTCCCCGCGGGCGCATCCGTGCCATCCGGTATGCGCCGGAGATCGACTGGCACGAGTTCACCCTGGTCACCGCTCAGGACATCCCGGGGTGCAACGTCATCGAGCTGATCGCCTGCGACCAGCCCTGCCTGGCGGAAACTGCCGTCAACCACGCCGAGGAGCCGGTGCTGCTCATCGCCCACCCCGACCTCGGAATGGCCGGGAAGGCCCGGCAATCGGTCCAGGTGGATATCGAGCCCTGGCCCGCGGTTCTCTCCATCGAAGAAGCCCTGGAGGCGCGCCACGTCGTGTGGGGTGAGGATAATGTCCTGAAGCGAATCACCCTGGAGCAGGGGGAGGTGGACCGCGCCTGGGACGAGGCCGCTTCCATCTGGGAAGGCCACTATCAGACCGCCGCCCAGGAACAGCTCTATCTCGAGCCCAACGGCATGCTGGCCGTGGCCAGTCCCGAAGAGGGCGTGACGGTGTGGGGCTCGCTGCAATGCCCTTACTACGTTCACCGGGCCCTGTGCCGGTTGTTCGGCTTGCCGGAGCACAAGGTCCGCGTGGTGCAGTTGGAGACCGGGGGAGGGTTCGGCGGAAAAGAGGATTACCCCTCGATGATCGCCGGGCACGCCGCCCTGCTGGCCTGGAAGTCGGGCCGTCCCGTGCGGCTGATATACGATCGCGCGGAAGACATGGCCGCCACCACCAAGCGGCACCCGGCGCGCATCCGGCACCGCACCGCGGTGAGCCGCGAAGGCAAGCTGCTGGCCATGGATATCGAGCTGCTGCTGGACGGAGGGGCGTACACGACGGTCTCTCCGGTGGTCCTGTCGCGGGCCGTGATTCATGCCGCCGGGGTGTACGCCTGTCCTAACGTCCGTGTGCGGGGGGCGGCCCTGGCGACCAACCATCCTCCCAACGGGGCCTTTCGCGGCTTTGGGGCGCCCCAGAGCCTGTTCGCGCTCGAATGCCACATGGATGAGGTGGCCCGCGGGGTGGGTCTGGACCCGGACGAGTTCCGGCGGCGGAACTTCCTCCAGCCCGGCGACGCCATGGCCACCGGGCAGATCGTGCGGGAGCCGATCGATCTGCCGGCGCTGCTCCAGCGGGCGCTGGAGCTTTCCGGCTACCACCAGAAGCGCGCGCGCTTCGCTCTCGACAACCCCACCCGGATGGTGAAGAAAGGCATCGGGCTGGCCTGTTTCCTGCACGGCGCCGGGTTCACCGGTTCAGGCGAGCGGCATCTGCAATCGGTGGCCGCGGTGGAGGCCACCGGCGAAGGCGGCCTTCGTGTGCTGGCTTCCAGCGCCGAGATCGGCCAGGGCGCCCGCACCGTGCTCGCGCAGATCGCGGCGCAGACGCTCGGCCTTCCCGGTGACTGGGTGGAAGTGCCGCCGCCGGACACGGCGGAGGCGCCGGACAGCGGCCCGACGGTGGCCTCGCGCACTTCCATGATCGTCGGCAAGCTGGTGCAGGAGGCCGCGCTGGCCTTGCGGCAGATTCTGGCCGGGGCCGGCTACCTGGACCAGGCCGATGGCCCGGAGCGGTTCCGCGCAGCCTGCGCCCGCTACACCCGCGAAATGGGGCCCCTCCGGGCTTCCAGTTCCTACTCGCCTCCCCCCGGCGTTCATTGGGACGACGCCGCCTTCCGCGGCGATGCCTACGGCGCCTTTTCCTGGGCCGTCTATGTGGCCGAGGTCTCTGTAGACCTGGCCACCTACGAGGTGCGCGTGGACGATTTCGTGGCGCTCCAGGAGGTGGGACACGTGCTGAACCCGCTGCTGGCGGAGGGACAGATCCAGGGCGGAGTGGCCCAGGCCATCGGCTGGACGCTCTCCGAGAATGTCGCCTGGTCCAACGGCCGGATGGCCAACCACCGGATGACCGATTACCTGATTCCCACCGCCGGCGACCTCCCCCCGTTGCGCGTGTACTTCGAGGAGAAGCCCTACCCTCACGGACCGTACGGCGCCAAAGGGCTCGGCGAGCTGCCCACGGACGGCCCCGCGCCGGCCATCCTGAACGCGGTCAGCAGCGCCCTCGGCATCCGCTTCCGCCAGGTCCCGCTGCTCCCCGAACACCTCGAGGAGGCCCTCAATGGCTGACCAGGTTGCCGTCAGCCTGAAGGTGAACGGCGCGCCGCGGCGGGTGGAGGTGTTTCCCATGCTGCGCCTGCTGGACCTGCTGCGCGACGAGCTGGGCTTGACCGGCGTCAAGGAAGGCTGCGGCGAGGGAGAGTGCGGCGCCTGCGCCGTGTTGCTGGACGGGCAGCTCGTGAACAGTTGCCTGGTTCCGGCGCTTCAGGCGCAGGGGGCCGAAGTGGTGACCATTGAAGGCCTCCCGCTTCACGTTCTGGCCCGGGCCTTCCTGGAGGCGGGCGCGGTGCAGTGCGGCATCTGCACACCCGGTATGGCGGTGGCGGCGGCGGATCTGCTGAAGCGCAACCCCGCGCCCACCGACGGGGAGATCCGGGAGGGCCTGGCCGGTAATCTGTGCCGCTGTACCGGCTACACCAAGCTGCTGGAGGCGGTCAGACGCGCCTCGGAGATGATGCGGTGAGGCCCTTTCTGCCGGACTATGAGCTGGTCGCCCCCCGGACTCTGGGCGAAGCGCTCGGCCTGCTCGCCCGTGAACCCGGCGTCTGGCGGCCCATCGCCGGAGGCACCGATCTGATGGTCCTCTTCGCGGCCGGCGCGCTTCCCTTTCGCAAGCTGGTCAGTATCCAGGGCATTCCGGAGCTGAGCGGCATCCGCGTCTCCGCCGCGGCCCTCACCATCGGCGCGCTGACCACCTTCGCCGAGATCCGCCGGCATCCCCTGCTGGAACGCGAGTTTCCGTCCCTTTCGAGAGCGGCGTCCTGGACCGGCGCGGCCGCCATCCAGAACCGCGCGACCCTCGGCGGCAACCTCGTGAATGCCTCCCCGGCCGCGGACTCGCCCCCCGCCCTGCTGGTCTACGATGCGGAGCTGGAGGCGGTTTCCGCATCCGGGGCCCGCTCCATTCCTTATCGGGACTTCCACACCGGCTACAAGCAGACGGCCCTGCGCCCCGGCGAACTGCTGGCCGCCATCCGCCTGCCGCGGCACGCCCGCGACTGCCGGCACTACATCAGGAAAGTGGGCGCCCGCGCCGTCCAGGCCATTGCCAAGGTCTCGCTGGCGGCCCGGGCCCGGCTGGAGGATGGCGCCGCCGCCGATGTGCGCATCGCCTGCGGCAGCGTGGCGGCGATTCCCCTGCGCTGCCTCCAGACCGAGGCGGCCATCGAAGGGCGTCAGGTGACACCGCAAGTCATCCAGGCCGCCCAGGCGGCGCTGGCCGGCGAGATCTCGCCGGTGGACGACCTTCGCTCCACGGCCCGCTACCGCCGCCGCGTGGCCCTGAATCTGCTCGCCGAGTTCCTCGAGTGTCTGGGCCGGCCCGCCGCCCCCGAGTACCGTGCGTAGCTCCCTCGAAAATCCGGGACAGGCTTGGGTGTCCCCCAGTGGACGCCCCGGCCTCTCTTGAAAATCGGGGACAGG
>VFZS01000467.1 GCA_016871095.1 Acidobacteriota bacterium | reverse complement strand
TGGCGTGGAACCAGACAGGGAAACGCCGCAGCCTTCAGTAGACCCCTCCGTGACACTCGGGCGGCATGGATTGACTCGCGATTCATGTCTGCGCTCCTCCGGGTCGCACCTTGCGGGCAGCCGCACCGCGGTGTACACAAGGGAGTGTACCGCATCCCGCGCCCTCGTGGTTTGTGCCATCATGGCTGCTTCCAGGAGATTCGGTCATGCTGAGACTCGTCGCCATACTGCTGGTGGTCTGCATGTGCCTGCTGGGACAGCAGGCGGTGCTGCTGGTGCTGCACAAGGGCGGGCACTCGCTGGGCTTCTATTCTACGGAGGGCAAGCTGCTCACCACTGTGCCGGTGGGGAAGCACCCGCACGAGATGATCCTGTCGCCCGATGGCCGGCTGCTCTATATCAGCGACAACGGCACCATGCGCATCGAAGAGGCGGGCGTGGGCGGCAACACTATTTCCATTGTGGACGTGGCGGCCCGCCAGAAGGTGGGCGAGGTGTCGCTGGGCAAGTATCACCGCCCGCACGGGCTGGACCTGGACGCCCAGGGCGGGCTGCTGGCGGTCAGCGCCGAGAACCCGGACGGCCTGCTGCTGGTGGACACGGCCAGGCGCGCGGTGGTCAAGGCCCACGACGCCAAGGGCAAGACCGCGCACATGGTCCGTTTCGGCCCCGGCGCGCGGCACGCCTTCGTCTCGAACAGCACCTCCAACGACGTGGCCGTCGTGACGCTGGCCACCGGTGCGGTGAAGAACATCCCCATCGGCGAGCGGCCCGAGGGCAGCGTGCTCTCGCGCGATGGCCGCGAGCTTTACGTGTGCAGCCGCGAAGGCCACAAGATCTACGTGATCGACACCGCCAGGCAGGCCGTCGCCGCCGAGATCGCCACCGGCCGCGGCCCGGTCCGCATCGGATTGACCCCCGACGGGAAGCGCCTGGTCTACGCCCTGCTGCACGACGAGGCCATCGAGATCGCCGACCCCGCCGCGCGAAAGATCCTCAGCCGCGTGAAGCTGACCGGCAGGCTGGTTTCCCTCGGCATATCGCCGGACGGCCAGCGCGCCTTCGCCTCCGCCGAGGAGCTGGACACCGTCTACGTGGTGTCCATACCTGAGGCCCGACTGCTGCGCAGCTTCAAGACCGCCGCGGGCCTGGCCCCCGATCCGGTGCTCGAACTGCCGGCACGGCGGTGAGAGTCACCGCCGCAGCACGCTGCTGCCGGGGTCCAGCACCACTTTGCTGGGGGCCTGCCGCACGGTCAGGTTGAAGGGGACCGCCCCGTCGGTGCTGCGCACCCAGTGGATCACCGGTCTGGCCTTGGCGTACTGCAATTCGATGGGCACCCAGGCGCTGAAATCCTGGCCCGCGTCGCGCTGCGTGAGCGTGCCGCTGACGCGCACCGCGGGGGCCTTGCCGCGCACCGAGTAGTTCAGCCGCAGCGAGGGGATGCCGGTCGAGTACACCCACTGCTCGAAGAAGGCCTCCAGTTGCGGGTCCGGGGAGCGCGGCGGCAGGAACTGCGCGGCCAGGCGCTGGAACTGCTCGGTGCTGACAGCGCGGTACTGGTAGCGGCGCCGTAGCTCGCCCAGCATCGACAGGAAACGCTCGTCGCCCATCTGCCGGCGCAGCATGTGCATGATCCAGGAGCCCTTCTCGTACGTGATGGTGCGCCAGGCCGCGGGCACCTGGGAGCTTTCCAGGCGCAGGCCCCACACTATGGGCCCCGCCGACTCCGTGATCCGCCCGTCCTCGGCCTTCACCAGCAGGTGGTTCTTGTACTCCGACAGCACCGACTCCAGCGCGCGACTCCCCTTGCGTTTCTCCAGATACAGCAGCGCCGAGTAGTTGGCCAGCGCCTCCATCAGCCATTCGTCCTGGTAGCCGGCGGCGGTTACCACGTTGCCCCACCACTGGTGCGCGGTCTCGTGGGCGCTGAGAATCTCCGAGAAGAAAGTCTGCTGGTACTCGCTGCGCGCCGCCGCGGGGCGCTCATCCGGATCCAGATAGAAGATGGTGGACAGGTACAAGAGCCCCGGAAACCCCTGCCCGAATGCGCCCGGAATGGGGGAAACGGTCAGCGTCCGCAGCGGCGGCGGACCGAAATGGTTGGTCATGAACTCCAGACCCGCGGCCACTTCGCGGGCCAGTTGGTCCAGGCGGGCGGTGGGGTCCGGCAGGAGCGGCGCGATGGGCACGGTCACGATTTCCAGGGGACGGCGCTGAGCGGTGGGGGATGTCGAGCGCGGCGGCAGCAGCAGCACCCGCTGCGTCTTTGGCTCCAGCGCCCGCTCCACGCGCCGGTTGGCGTACACCTCGACCGTGTACCCGCCGCGGGTGACGGAGCGCCGTTCGTAGTCGCCCAGGTTGAAGCCCGCCATGCGCACGCGGCCGTCGGCGCGCCGCCGCGTCACCCGCCATTCGCCTTCCGTGACGTCATCGACCACCTGCCCGGTGGCCACCAGCCCCAGGTTCTTGGGGTAGCGGAAGGTGAGATCGAACCGCGTGAATTGGAGGCTCCGGCTGGGATACCAGGAGCCGCGCGCGCCCACATAATAGACGCCGTTGCCGGCATCCGAAATCACCGCTCCTTCGTGGCGAAACTCGATCTCGTAGGCCCGCCCCGGCGACAGCTCGCGCGCCGGAACCACCAGAAACGGGTCGTTGCTGCCGCCCCGGATCAGGTTGGCGCGCAGCGACTCGGGATGGAATACCTCCGCCGGCTCGCCGTCGATGATCGCGTCAGTCACCTTCATCTGGCGCGAGATGTAGAAGGTGAGCGCGCGCTTTTCCTCGGCGCCCGGCACGAGCCGCGCCGTGGTCCTCACCTTCAGCCGGAGGTCAGGCTCGATGAGGGCGTCGGTGCGATAGTTAGTCAAGGAAACGTCCGCGACGGGAGCCTCCGGCGCCTGGTTGCGGATGGAGCGCGCCGGGAAACGGGTCCAGATGTCGAAGTAGGTGCGGCCTTCCTTGCTGGCCACCTGGCCGATGGTCACCTGCTCGTCGGCGCGCGGATCGTACAGGATGTCGAAGTTCCCCAGTTTCTGGCCGGTCACCGCCGCGTAGAACAGGCCCGTCTGCGAGCGGCTGCCCGTCAGGAAATCGCCCACCAGCCGGATCTGAAAGCTGGAGCACATGTTGCGCAGCACTTGGTCCCACTGCCGCGCCAGCAGCACGCCTTGCTCGGGGCTGCGCCGCTGGAACTCTCCCGCCCGGATCTGCTCGGACAGCCGGGCGTAGGTGTCGTCGGTGAAGACGAACACCGCCGTCCGGAAGTGCTCGTTCAGGTTGGGCGAGCCGGTGTAGTTGGCGAGCGAGAGCCGCTCCGAGCGGTTCGGAGGGAACAGCAGCATCTCCGCGTCGCCGCCCTCGACCTCCGCCGTGAAAACCGCCGCGCTGCGCACGCCATCCACGGCCTTGCCGAAAATCAGGTAGCCGTCGGTGAGGTAGAAGCGCAGGTCCTCTTTGGTGAAATTCAGCTCCCGGACCCGGTAGCACTCCTCCGGGTCCAGGCCGGCCTGAACAATCCGGCGGGCCAGGTCCGCCACGCCGTCCGCCCACAGACCGGGAGCCAGCGCCAGCACCCACACCGCGACGAGCCGCCTCATACTTCCAGTGTAAGCCACTCGCCGGCGGGTCAGTTCAGGTGGGGAACACTTCCTCCAGCGGAACCGCGATTTCCGGCTCGCTCGTGCGCAGCACGCCGTCCTTGACTTCGGTCATGCCCTCGCTGGTGTAAACGTAGGCCCGCTTCGACTGCGGATTCACCAGCCACACGTAGCGCACTCCGAACCGCAGGTAGTCGTCGATCTTCTCCTGCATGCGGCTCATGCGGTCTTCCGGCGAGAGGATCTCCACGCACAGGAAGGGCGGCTGGGTGAAGATCTGCTCCTGGGGCTCCGGCCCTACCACCACGCAGATGTCCGGAACCCGGAAGCGGGTGGGACTGAGCTGGATCCGCTGCTCCAGAAACACGCGAATCCCCAGTTGCTTCTCGCGGTTTCCCAGGTACATCACAAGCCGCTTCTGCGCGTTGCCGTGATCCTTCTCCCCCATATTCCGTTCCTCCAGCTCGCCATCCACGTACTCGCGGTCAGGGCTATAGTCGGTGGACAGGTATTCGCTGACCGGCACCAGCGTGGCAGTCCCCATGGCCACCATTGTAGTGCAGCCGGCGGCTTTCCGTTATCATGGAAAGACTCGGCTGACGATGATCGTCGAAACCCAGTCCGTGCGCTTTGATTCACTGTCCCTGGACTGCGGCGCCACTCTGGCGCCGGTCGAGGTGGCGTATGAGACCTACGGCGCGCTGAACGCGGCGCACTCGAACGCCATCCTGGTCCTGCACGCGCTCTCGGGCGACGCCCACGCCGCGGGCATCTCCCACGAGAGCGGCAAGCCGGGCTGGTGGGACAACATGATCGGCCCGGGCAAGGCCTTCGACACCGACAAGTACTTCGTCATCTGCTCGAACGTGCTGGGCGGCTGCCGCGGCACCACCGGGCCTTCCTCGATCAACCCGGCCACCGGCGCGCCTTACGCCATGTCGTTCCCGGTGATCACCATCGCCGACATGGTGCGGCTCCAGAAGACGCTGGTCGATCACCTCGGCATCCAGCGCCTGCTGGCCGTCAGCGGCGGCTCGATGGGCGGCATGCAGGCGCTCCAGTGGGCGGTGGCTTACCCG
>VFZS01000466.1 GCA_016871095.1 Acidobacteriota bacterium | reverse complement strand
CTTTCGACACCCCGCTCTGGCCCAGGGGATCTCTCCCCACGGCTGGGGTCTGCTACCGGGTGCTCCAGCGCTTGCCCGGACAGGTCTTTCACCTGCAAGAAGAATGCGTCTTCGTCAGGACGCGCCATGGCTGCTAGCATAGTACATATGTTGCGAGTGTGTGCTTTGCCCGTCGGGATGGCGCTGGCCGGGCTGGCGACCGGCGCCGATGCCGATCTCATTCTGCATAACGGCAAGATTGTCACCGTCGATGCGCAGTTCTCGATCCGGCAGGCGGTGGCGGTCAAAGGCGATCGCATCGTCGCGGTGGGCGACAGCGCCGCGGTGCTTAAGGCCGAGCGCGGGCCGAAGACCCAGCTCATCGACCTGAAGGGCCGCACCGTGCTGCCGGGCCTCATCGACAGCCACCTGCACCCGCTGGAAGGCGCATTGAGCGAGTTCCGGGAGCCGCTGCCGCCGCTGGATTCCTACGCCGCGGTGCAGCAGTTCATCCGCGAGCAGGCGCGCAAGACGCCCAAGGGCGAGTGGATCGTGGTCCCGCGCACCTTTCCCACGCGGCTGGCGGAACTGCGCATGCCCACGCGCGAGGTGCTGGACGTGGCCACCGAGCACCCGGTGATGTTCGACGCCAGCTACGTCCTGGTGGTCAACTCGCTGGCGCTCAAGATCAGCGGCATCACCCGCGCCACTCCCGATCCGCCCCACGGCGCCATCATGAAGGATGAGCGCGGCGAGCCTAACGGCATCCTGCGCAACTGCCCGCAGCTCCTCGAAGGCCGCTCCAAAGGCTTGTTCCCCGCCGCCCAGTTCACCGAGGCCGACAACCTGGCCGCTCTCGAGCAGATGCTCAAGCGGTACGTGGCGGCCGGGCTGACCTCGATTGGCGAAGGCGGCGCCGGCGACGACGAAATCGCGCTCTACCGGAAGCTCAAGGCCGCGGGCCGCCTGCCCATTCGCGTGGTTATGACCTGGTGGGTGAACGCGGCGCGGCCCGTCGAGGAGCTGGCGCGCGAAATCCGCACCAGGCCTTACCGGCCCAACGCCGGCGACGAGTGGCTGAAGTTCGGCGCCTTCAAGGTCAACGTGGATGGCGGCATGACCATCGGCACGGCCTACCAGCGCGCGCCGTACCCGATGGCGGGCCGGCAGTTGTACGGCCACATCGGCCCCGGCTACCAGGGTCAGCGCTTCGAAACGCCCGAGGCGCTGCTGGCCATCTTCCGCGTGGCGCGGGAAATGGGCTGGCCGGTGTCAGCTCACTGCCAGGGCGGTGGCGCCATCGACGGTTTTCTGGACGCCATGGAGGCCCTCAACCGTGAGCGGCCCATCGCTGCTTCGCGCTCGCATCTCATCCACGCCAGCTTTCAAAGCCCGGCGGCCATCCAGCGCATGAAGCGGCTCGGCATCCTGGCCGACGTGCAGGCGGCGTGGCTCAACCTGGATGCGCCCGCGCTGGAGAAGGTCTTCGGCTACGACGGCCTGCGCTACTTCTTCCCGTTGCGTTCCTGCCTGGATGCCGGCGTGATCGTGGCCGGCGGCAGCGATCACATGATCCGGCACGACAAGAACCGCGCGGTGAACCCCTACAATCCTTTTCACGGCCTGTGGGTCTCGGTCGCGCGCAAGACCGTCCATGGGAAGGTGCTGCATCCTGCCGAGCGCATCACTCGCGGAGAAGCGCTCAAGACCTACACCATCTGGGCCGCTCACCGGCAGTTCTCCGAGCAGCACAAAGGCTCGATCGAGACCGGCAAGCTGGCCGACCTGGTGGTCATCGACCGCGACTACATGACGTGCCCGGAGGATCAGATCAAGGACATCGAGCCGGTGATGGTGGTCCTCGACGGCAAGCTGGCCTGGCGTCGCTGAGGCGGCGTGCTGGCCAGGTGGTAAGATAGTGGCGGCGAGGTAGGATGCCAGCCAGAGCCGAGGATTGGTACAAGCAAGCCCGTCATGACCTGGAACATGCTGGCCGTGCTCTGGAGGGCGGCGATTTCGAGTGGGCCTGCTTCGCCGCCCAGCAGGCCGCGGAGAAGGCCCTCAAGGCGCTTTATCAGAAGGCGGGAGGCGAGGCCCGGGGACATTCCGTTTACGGGCTGCTCAGGTCTCTGCCGCCCGGGTTGTCTGCGGAGACCGGACTTCTGGAGGCCGGAAAGGGACTGGACAAACACTACATTCCCGCCCGCTATCCCAATGCCTACCCGGAGGGCGCCCCGTACGAGTATTACACCCGCGGGGAAGCGGAGCGCGCCATTGGCCATGCTGAGCAGATCCTGGGATTCTGTGAGCGTCACCTGGTTTGACCGGTCGGCGGCGCTCGAGGCGCTGCGCCGTCAGGTGCAGGTGCTGGCTCGGGAGCGCCCCGAGATCGAGCGGGTACTACTGTTTGGTTCCTTGGCCACCGGCTCGGCCGTGCCGGGAAGCGATGCGGACCTGCTGATTGTCCTGCGGTGCGCCGATCGTCCCTTCCTAGACCGCATTCCCCATTACACTCCCGACGGCTGCCCCATCGGCGTGGACGTTTTTCCATACACCCAGGACGAAATTGAGCGCATGCTGGCAAGCGGGAACGCCTTATTGCGGCGCGCCCTGCGCGAGGGGGTCGAGCTGGCCCTGTCGCGTTGACGGCGGCTGGCCGCGACTTCTTCACTTGCCCGGAGGATCAGATCAAGGACATCGAGCCGGTGATGGTGGTCCTCGACGGCAACATAGCGCACCGGCAATAGCAGGGCAAGCGGCGCCCTGGAAGGGGCCGGACCGTAGCCTTCGCTGCTCCTGCCCGGGGGGACTTGCGTCAGGTTCGCGCGGGAGTTATAGTGTAGGCGCAGGTACTCCCGTATCCGCAAGGGGGATGCGGGGTTGCATGTGGATTGAGTCTTCAGGAGGTTCTTGCATGAGGAAGCAATGTGTGTTTCTGGCGCTTGCCCTGGCAGTTCTGTGCGGGATCGTCTCCGCGCAGTCCTTCACGGCCGGCGTGCGCGGCACCGTGACCGACCAGACCATGGCGGCGGTGCCGGGGGCCAAGATTACCGTAACCGACGCCGACCGCGGCACCACCTTCAACACCGTCGCCGACGGAGTGGGCCGCTACGTGGTGACCGCGCTGCCGCCGGGCACGTACGTGCTCACGGCTGAGGCGCAAGGTTTCAAGAAATTCTCCAGCGGCAAGTTCACGCTCACGGTCCAGCAACAGGTCACCGTGGACGTGCAGATGCAGGTGGGCGACATCGCCACCACAGTGGAAGTCGAAGGCTCGGCCGCCCTGGTCAACACCACCATCGCCAACCTGGGCCAGGTGATCGAGAACAAGTACATTATTTCGCTGCCCAACATCGGGCGGACGCCCATGGCGTTAACGTACCTGACGCCGGGCGTGGTCGGCTCGGGGGGACGGCGCGGCGACAACAACACCAACTTCGTGGCCAACGGCTCGCGCAACTCGACCTCCGACGTCCTGCTGGACGGCGTCACGGTGGTGACCGTCGAGCAGAACTCGGGCATCACCGATCTGAAGTACACCCCCTCGGTGGACGCGGTGCAGGAGTTCAAGATGCAGACGAACTTCTTCTCCGCCGAGTACGGCCAGACCGGCGGCGCGGTGGTAAACATGGTGACCAAGTCGGGCGCCAATGAGTTCCACGGCACCGGTTACTACTTCCTGCGCCACTCGGATCTGAACGCCAACGACTGGTTCTCCAACCGCGGCAACCGGACCCGTCCCTACTATCGCCGCGACCAGTTCGGAGGGGTGATCGGCGGGCCCGTGATCAAGGACAAGACTTTCTTCTTCGGCACCTACGAGCGCACCAAGTCTAAGAACCCGCTAACCTTCACGGCCACCTTCCCCACCCTGCTACAGCGGGAGGGCGACTTTTCCCAGACCCGCAACACGGCCGGCCAGGTGATGACCATCTTTAACCCGTACGATACGTTCACCAATGCGGGGGGCAACCTCGAGCGCCGGCCCTATGCGGGCAATGTCATCCCCAAGTCGACGCAGGATGCGGTGGCGGTCAAGGCGCTGTCCTACTTCCCAAAACCGAACCAGGCGGGCACGCCCATCACGGAGACTAACAACTGGTTTGAGCAGGGCATCAACGTCAGCCCCAGCCAGCAGACCAACCTGAGGGGCGACCACAACTTCTCCGACAAGAGCCGCTTTTCGGGCCGCTACAGCTACGGGCGAGGCCGGGGAAACCCTCCCAACGTGTTTGGGGAAGGCAATCCGGCTTTCACTTACAACTACGGACCGAGCATGAGCACCTCGACCTCCATCGTGTCCGATTTCACCCGCGTGCAAAGCGCCACCAGTCTGTGGTCGGTTCGCTACGGCCTGACTTACTCGACCTACTGGCGGAACCCCATGGAACCGTTCGATCTGACCACCCTCGGATTCCCCAAGTACATGAAAGACCAGGCCACCTTCTACGTGTTCCCCACCATCGCACCGGACGGCTACACCGACATCGGCACCGAGGGCTGGCTGATCATGGACCGGCAGGAGGGCGTCCACCACTTCTCGGGCTTCTACAGCAAGATTGCGGGCGGCCACAGCATGAAGGCCGGGGCTGAGACACGGCGGAATTTCCTCGACTACGCCCAGCCTGGCTACCCCTCGGGCCGGGTCGCCTTCGGGCGGGGCGTGACCTGCAAGGACCGCTTCTCCTGCCCTGGCAACGAGGGCAACG
>VFZS01000465.1 GCA_016871095.1 Acidobacteriota bacterium | reverse complement strand
TCCTCGACCATTGCCGGTGGCAAGGAGATGGTCATGGTCAGGGTGGTTCTCATGGGCCTGCTGTATCAACTGGTATGACTCAATCTTACCTGCTAGCATAGCCACGGTCAAGGCCGATCGTGGCGAACAGCCCTGCCAGAAGCTCCTCTGCCCGGGCCACGGCCAGCCGCTGCCAGACATCCCCGCCGCCCCGGCCAGGACGGTCTGACGTAAGCCACTGAAAACAAGCCGAATGTTTGAGTCGTTTTTTGCTTGACATGTACTAGACAACTAGTACACTATAGAAACAGATGAATGGCCCCACATCAAACCGCCGCCAGCCCTTCCGCTTCCTACTGGATGCGCACAGCGGCGTGCCCGCCTACCGCCAGATCATTGACCAAGTTCTGGCGGCCACCGCCGGCGGAGCCCTCAAGGCGGGCGATCAACTGCCCACGGTGCGCCAGTTGGCGGTGGATCTGTCGATCAACCCCAACACCGTCATGCGCGCCTATCGGGAGCTGGAGATCCGCGGCGTGCTGGCCACCCAGCAGGGCACGGGTACGTTCATCGCGCCCACCGAAGTGCGGCCTGACGAGGCTGAGCGCCAGCGGCGGCTGAGCCACCTGGTGGGCGAGTTCGCGGCCCGTGTGGGCGGCGAAGGGTTCACGCTCCAGGAAGTCATCGGGCGCCTGGGCGAGTTGTTAGCCGAGCAAGGCAGGAGGAAGTAACGCCATGTCCACGCCAACCAGGAGTGGATCGGTGCATCGGGACGACACTGCCAGCACAGTGGCGGTGCTCATATTCGTGCTGCTGGGCCTGACCGGGCTCGCCGGCACGCCGAGAACCGCAACCATTACAGAGATCGGGACACACACCATCGCCTGCACCCGGCAAGTGCTGTCTGACCGCTGGACCCAAACCTGCGAGCGATGGGATCTGTTTCAATTCCTGTAGGAGGATACACCGCCATGCCGTTCATTCCGATTCCCGCGTTGAAGCAGTTCAGGGAGCCCAAGGAGCCCAAAGAGCGCAGGGCGCTGCACGACGTCAGAACGCCTCCGCCGCGCTTCAAGACCCAACCCGTCAGCCCTATCGGAGCGGCGCTGTATGTGATCTTCGTTGTGGCGGGAGGTCTCACCACGGCGTTGATGAAGGATACCGAGCTGCCGCAACGATTGATTCCGCTGTTCGCGGGCATCCTCATCGGCCTCTACTTCATGTTCGCCATCAAGGTGGCGGACCAGTGGGAGAAGTCCGTCGTCCTGCGCCTGGGCCGGTTTCGCGCGCTGCGCGGGCCAGGACCCTTTCACATCATCCCCGTGGTGGACACCATCAGCAAGTTCGTGGACCAGCGCGTGCGGGTGACCGACGTCACGGCCGAGTCGGCGCTCACGCGGGACACCGTGCCGGTCAATGTTGACGCTATCGTCTTCTGGCTGGTGTGGAACGCCGAGAAGGCCATCCTGGAGGTGGAGAGCTTCTACGACGCCATCACCCTGGGCGCGCAGACCGCGCTGCGGGAGTCCATCGGGCGGCACGAGCTGGCGGAGATGATCACCGAGCGGGAGTCGCTCGGCCAGGAGCTCCAGCGCATCCTGGACGAGAAGACCAACTCCTGGGGCATCACCGTGCAGTCGGTGGAGATCCGCGACGTAAGAATCCCGCAGGAACTCGAGGACGCCATGTCGCGGCGCGCCCAGGCCGAGCGGGAGCGGCAGGCGCGCGTGATTCTGGGCACCGCCGAGACCGAGATCTCGGGGCTGTTCGCCAAGGCCTCCGAGGTGTACCAGAACAATTCGGTGGCCCTGCACCTGCGCGCCATGAACATGCTGTATGAGGCCATCAAGGAGAAGGGCGCCATGGTGATCGTGCCTTCGAGCGCGGTCGAGACCATGGGCCTGGGCGGCACCCTGGCGGTCACTGCCCTAGGCGGCCAGCCGCCCAGCGAGCAGCGCTGAGCAGGGGCCGGCCCGCATCGGGGTGTGTTCCGCTGATCTGATGCATGCACGTGCATGTATAATGGAGTTGTGAGGACGACCATCGAGATCAGGCCCGAGCATAGGGCAAGGCTGCTGGAGCTGGCTGCCCGGCGGGGGGAGAAGGGCTTCTCGTCCGTGGTGGGTGAAGCTATCGACGCTTACCTGGAGGCGGGATCTGCCAACGACCGTTTGCGGGAGAAGGCGTTGCGCCTGCGCGGAAAGCTCAAGAGCGACGAGGCGGAGGGAATGCGCCGGCGCGTCGCCAAGGTGCGTGAGTTCTGGCGATGATAGTGGCCGACACGGACGTTCTTATCGACTACCTGGCGGGCCGTGAGCCGGCGGCCGCACGGGTGGCTCTCGAACTGGAGCGGGGGCGTCTGAGCACTACGGCCATCACCCGATTCGAGTTGCTCTGCGGCGCCAGAAACACCCGCCAGGAGAACCTCATCCGCGGCTTGTTGAGTGCCGTGCCAACCCTGCCGCTGGACCAGGAGGCTGCGGACCGCGCGGCGCTAGTACGGCTGGCGCTGGAGCAAGCGGGGCGCACCATCGGGATGGCCGACAGCCTGATCGCCGGGATCGTGCTGGCTCAGGGCCGCATCCTGTTGACACGCAACCGGCGGCATTTCGAGCGGGTGAGCGGTCTTGAGCTGGCCGGGCTTACCGGGGCGGAATGAGTTCCCGGCTGCCTTCGCCCGTCAATCCGTGATCGTAACCAACGGGCTAGCCGGCGGGCCGATTTCGGCTACGCGGGAGGCGGTGAGGCGGGCCAGGTCCAGGAACCAGACGGCGCGCGGGTCGTTGCCGTCGCGCGCGGCCACCGGCAAACCGATGTCGCCTCCGGCGCGCACCTCGGGATCCAGCGGCAATTCGGCTAAGAGCGGCACGCGCAGCTCCTCGGCGGTGCGCCGACCGCCGCCGGAGTTGAACACGTCCACGCGCTCGGCGCAGTGCGGGCACAGCAGGAAGCTCATGTTCTCGACGATGCCGAGCACCGGTACATGCACCTGGTGGAACATGCGCACGGCCTTGCGTGCGTCGCCCAGGGCGACCTCGGATGGCGTGGTCACCACGATGGCGCCGGTGATGGGTACGGTCTGGATCAGCGAGAGCTGCACGTCGCCGGTGCCGGGCGGCAGGTCCGCCACCAGGTAATCGAGCGCGCCCCAGGCCACATTGCGCAGGAACTGCTGAATGGCGCTGTGCAGCAGGGGCCCGCGCCAGATCACCGGCTGGTCGCCTGGAGCGAGGAAGCCCATGGACATCAGCTTGATCCCGTATCGCTCGAGGGGGATGATGTGCTGGCCGTCCAGCTCGGGGACTCCCTCGGCGCCCACCATGAGCGGCACGTTGGGACCGTAGATATCGGCATCGAGCAATCCCACCCCATGCCCCAACTTGCCCAGGGCGATGGCCAGGTTCACCGCCACGGTGGTCTTGCCGACGCCGCCCTTGCCCGAGCCAACCGCGATCAGATTCTTGACGCCTGGAACGGCCAGCCGAACAGGCTGCCCCGCATGAGTGCCCATTACTTCCATGGTAGCGCGGCAGAATGGGGACAGGCCGCCCTGTCCACGGAGGGACAGGGTAGCCTGTCCCCGTCTGGTCAGCGTGGGGTGGTGAGATAATCCCACTGCTGCCCTGCGCGCTCGACAAGCTGGGCCAGGTCGCGCTCCAGCAGGTAGCCCTGACGGATCAGCTCGCGCGTGGCGGCCTCGACCCGCTTGAGGTACTGCTCGCGGCTGCGGTAGCGCTTCTCGATCTCGGCGCGCGAGAAGGGGATGAAGGAACCCGCCATGCTGTACAACTCGTGAGGCGCGCCCAGCGAAGGATCCTGCAAGTTCCACCCCGTGTAGACGCCCAGTGGCACGGCCACGTCGGGCAGGCGTATGCCGCCGGTCTCGTTGCCGTCGGCGTCCACCTGGGGCAGCAGGGCGGCGTAGGCTGGCCCGAGCTTGGGCGGCTCGATGGTGATGATGCCGCGCGTGGGGAACTCCGGCCCGAAATCCAGACGGTAGGGTTCGAGGATGCGCGTGGGAACGGCCACTCCGGGAAGCTTGGGGAAACGCAGGCGGGACAGAGGCACCAGCCCGCCGCCGGCGACCTTGGGGTAGTTCGAAGCAGGCGGCTCGATGCCCTCGGCCAGCCAGCGGTGCATGGCCAGCACCAGCGCGCGCATCGCGTAGCGAAAGTCGTTGGGGTTGCGCAGGTTCTGTGTGCCACCGCGCGGCGGCGGCCATCCGGAGGGTCCGTGCTGCGAGCCGGCGAAGAGGTAGACGCGCGATTCGGGGGCCAGGGGCGCGTCCTGCCGGCCATCCAGGGTGGAATGGATGAGCGCCGAGGCGCGGCCGTAGTACTCGTAAGAGCCGTTGGTGTGGAAGATCCTGGGCACTACGCCGTCAGCTCGAGCGCGGCGCAGGAGGCCATCAGTTTGGCCGGTCAGCGGGTCGGTCTGCTCGAGATCGGTGAAGGGGAACAGCACCGTAGGGTAAAGCGTGTTGAGGTGCGCGTGGGCGTCGCGGGAGGGCTGCGCGAAGCGGTGATTGAAGCTGCCGCGGCTGGCCCCGGCCACGTGCGGAATGAGACCGTCGAACACCTTGCGGCCCTTCTCATCCTGGTTAAAGCCGAAGTAGAGGAAGGTGCGCAGGAAGCGTCCGCTCTGGGAGGTGCCAAAACCGATGGCGCGCCTGAGATGCCGGCTCTGATCGGCCAGCATGATGTGCCCCTGCTCGGG
>VFZS01000464.1 GCA_016871095.1 Acidobacteriota bacterium | reverse complement strand
AGTGTCGGCGTGGCAGCCTGAGAGGCCGTGCCACGCGGTTTGGCTGCGGCGCAGCCGCGCTGTGTTACACGACGCTAGAAGTGGAGCCGGATGTTGTACTGGTGCTCACGCCCCTGCGTGCCGGCGCGTATCGCGGTGACCCGGCCGAAGGTGGCGGCGGTGACGTCGGTGCTGGGGTTAGCTCCGGAGAAGGTGTTGGTGGCGTTGTAAGCCTCCATCCTGAGTTCGAGCTGGATGCGTTCAGTGACCCTGAAGAACTTCGAGAGGGTCAGGTCGAGGCTCTTGTAGCCCGGACCCTGCACACCAGGATAGGACTTGGGATTGGTGCGTACTTTGAAGCCGCTATCGGTGATGAACTGGAAGGCCTTCGGGTTGAACATGTAGCCCCATTTGCTGAGGTCGTCGATGGCGGGTTCGCCGACCACCTCCATCATCCCGAAGCGCAGGCGGTCGCCGGCGTTGTACCAGAAGATGGCGCTGGCGGTCCAACCGCCCACCACAGCGTCGAGCACCGGATGAAGCGAGTTCATGAACGGGCGCCCCCTGCCGATCGGCGCCTCCCAAGTGCCGGCCAGGCTCATGCGGTGACGCGGCCGGCTGGCGTCCTCCCAACGGAAGGTGTTCACAAACTGCTCCTCTTTGTTGAAGTACTCCTCGCTCTTCTCCTGGTTGTAATTGTAAGCCAGCAGGAAGTTAAGCCCATTCGCGAACGGGCGCTGGACACGGAGCTGGAGGGAGTGGTAGCGCTCGCGGACGCCGTCGGTGTTGACCTGGCGGACCACACCGTAGTGCGGATACGGCTTCAGTAGTTCTGAAAGCGACACGGTCGTACGATTCCGCAGCGGGCCGCGCATTTTCTCCAACGGGAGCAGGTTGTAGAACGGGTTCGGGGCAGCCTGGGTGATCGCCCGGCCTTCCCGGTTGATAATCACCGGGTTCACCTGGTTCAATTCGAGGCTGTAAGGACGGTCGCGCCCTACGTTCATGAAGTACGTCCCCTCCACCACGAAACGGGCTACGGTTTCACGCTGGAAAGTAAAGTTAAAGCGGTCATTGGCGCCGGCCTTCAGATCCCGCTTGTCCCAGATCGCATCCGCTCCCATGAGCGTATAGCGGCCGTCCCCTTTGCCGATGGGCATCACGATCGGGTTGACATCGGCCGGAAACGGATTGCTGAGCCGCTGCGCGGGCACCCCGTCGATGTGCGGCGCCATCGGCGTGTCGGCGGCGAATCCGGGCACCGGGGTGCTGCCGATCGCGTTTCCGGTCGGCCGCTGCAAGAGCTGGGGGGTGATGAAACGGGCCCAGCCCACGCGCAACGACATGCGGTCGCTCAAGCGCACGGCGATTCCCGCGCGGGGCAGCAGAATCAGCTTCTGCGGGTCCCACATTCCCCGGTTGCTGTCGTCGGCAAACATCCAGGCGCCGTTCCACTGATAGGGCCGGTCCATCAAGGCGAGCGCCGCCGCCGGCAGTTTCGGCTGGCCCGCGCCCTGGAACTCGGGGATCGGGTTGCCGGGATCGAGACCGCGCGAATACCGGTTGGGCTCGAAGGTGGACTTTCCGAAACTGCCGCCCCGATCATAAATCGCGCTTTCGTACTCGTAGCGCAAGCCGAGATTGAGCGTGATGTTGCGGGAGAGCTTGAAGTCGTCTTGAATGAACAGCCCGAGGTAGTTCGCGGTGTCTTTCCTGAAAGGCATGTGCCGGGCCCAGGAGCTCCCCGGGTTGGCGGCGCCCAACAAGAAACTCGCCCAGGAATCGCCGCTCAGGCGGGTGTTCGGGCTGATCCAGGTGGCCGCGGTCTCATGGGGGCGAAAGTGAAAGTTGAAGGTGTTGGGAACAATGGCGTCGGTGCGGTGATTGCGGAACTCCGCCCCTACTTTGAGATAGTGGGGGCCCATCTGTTTGGAAATCTTGCCCGCGAAGAAGCTCGCCTGCGGGTGCTGGAACCACCACGAGCCTTTGCCGTAACCTCCCCCGCCATCCACGCTCATGCCGGGATAGTAGAAGGGAGCGCCGATATCGAGGTAGCGCGTGTAGAAGTCGGTGGCCTGAGGGAAGAACTCGCGATAGGCGTCCAGCGTGGCATACGACTCCGGAGCGTCGAAGTCGTCATTCAGCGAGGTGTAATTCGTCCGCAGGTTGACGACCGTGCTCGGGCTTACCGTCCAGATCACGTCCGCGGAGACATTCAGCGAGTGCATGGTGCCGGAGTTCGGGTCGGTATAGAGACGGGACTTGTTGGGCGTCCAGTTGGGAATCTTTAGGTAGGTGCGGAACCGGCTGTAGCGGAAGAAGCCCCGGAGATTTTCCGACAGCACGAAATCCGTGCGATCGCTTACGTTATGGTAGTTCAGGTTCCAGATGAAGGCCGTGGAGAAGTTGTTGCTCCCGGTTATGTCGATGCCCGGCCCGTTCGGGTTCCACAGCTCACGCAGAAACAACAGCGCGCTCGGATCCATGCGGGACCGCGGGACGCTGTTTCCGGGGAAGGCCTGCCGCACCGCGGCAGTCCCCTGGAACCGCGAGGTCCACGGATCGTAAATGGTGCACAGCCCGCCGTCGATGTTGCGTGACTGGGAGAAATCCCCCCCGCGCTCCAGATCCGTCATCATGCGGCGCTGATCGCTGTATGGATTCCGCTGGTTCCACCGCTCGTAGGCGAAGAAATTGAAGACGCGGTTCTTGACAATCGGGAAGCCCGCCGTGCCGCCCCAGATGTGGTTGCGAACCAGGTTCTTGGCGCGGGTCAGCGGGTTGGAGACGGCGTTCAAACTCGGGTTGCGGCCGAAGTAGTACGCGGTCCCGTGCAGCTCGTTGGTGCCGGATTTCATCGAGACGTTGACCACGCCGCCGGAGCTGTGGCCGTACTCGGCATCCACGCTGTTCTGCTGGACGGTCACCTCGGTGGTGTTGTCCATGGTCGGAGCATAGGAGCTCTTCGGTCCCAGCATCACCGGCATGCCGTCCACCAGAACGTCGCCGGTTTGGGTCGGGGAGCCGCCGACCTCGGTGCTGCTGGCGGCCCACATGTAAAACGGATTCTTCTGATGCGTATAGGTGCTGACCACCGCGGGATTCAGCAGAGCGAGCGTGAAGGGGTTGCGGGCGACGATGGGCAGGTTGCCGACCATGGTGTTGTCCATGGTCAGCTCCATGGTCGTGGTGTTGAACTTCACCGCCACAGGCGAGGCGGACACGCTGACCGTTTCGGTCACACTACCGACCTGCAAGACAGCGTTCACGGTGACGTCGCCACGGTTTTCGACCAGGACGTTTTCCTGGACGAAACGGTTGAATCCCTCCATTACCACCGCCACGCGGTACATGCCCGGCTCGACCAGGTCGAACAGATAGCGGCCGGTTTGATCGGTGGTGCGCGTCGTGGAGACGCCGGTGTTGACATTGCCTAAGGTCACGCTGGCGCCAACGACGACAGCTTGGGTTGAATCAGTCACGGCGCCCTGGACTCTGCCCCGGTACTCCTGCGCCGGGAGGACGCCGGCGGACATGAGCCCCAGCACAGCGAGCAGGCGGAGAGACGGAGCGGATGGGTTCACGGTAGCCATTCTTCACTCCCTGGTTCTCGATTGAGATCTTCGCGGCCTTGGGCGGTGGGACCCTCGCAAGACCGGCCTCCCCCTTTCCCCAAGACCACCAGCTTCATCCTAATACCCGCGCGCCAGACTGTCAACTGCCGAATCCCTGATGGGCAGCCGGCGCGCCCGCAGCAAAGCTCTGGCGGGTGGACCAGCGCCTCCGGCGGTGGTGCGTGGCTTACGAATCTGTCCCCTGCCAGCTAGAGGAGATCGCCGGCATTCTGATAGCGCTTGCCCAGGAGCAGGGGTTGATGGTCGATCAGCCTGCGGCGCGGCGATGGCCGGAGCGCTGCAACGGCTCGCCGGGAAACGCGGCTGTCCCGCTCAAGCGGCTCTTAACTCACTTCCCAGGCCCACGCCCTTGCGAGGAACAAGCCCATCGTCCTGATTGACTTCGACGCTTTGGTGGAGGTGGTGACCGGGACTGGACGACTGGCGGAATAGGCATCTGGAGACGTTCTTCGCGTCGGCTGGGTTGGCGGCGCGAGGGAGGTAGCCCTGTACTACACTCGCTGAGTTTCTTTGCGCGCCGCGAAGATTCTGGAGCCTTTGGTGGGGCGAGCGTCCACGCTTGCGAGCCGGCATCCTTGCCGGCTTACCTGCCGCGGGCTCCGGGCGCGGCCCAAAGCTGGTTGGAAAACCAGCTCGCAAACCTGGAGGTTCGCCCCACGGAACCGCCAGCAGGGCTTTGGTTGCGGCTCTGCTGTGTTGCGCTACTATACGTATTGAACACGTGTAGAGGCCGCCGTGTCCAAGAAACTCACCATCACCGTCCACGATGAGGTTTACGAGGGCCTGCACCGTAAGATCGGCCGCCGCCGCATCAGTCGCTTCCTGGAAACCCTGGCCCGCCCTCACCTCATCCAGCCCGAACTGGAGGCCGCCTACCGCGCCATGGCCGCGGACGAGGAGCGCGAACGGGAGGCCCTGGAGTGGTCGGAAGCCCTGATCGGGGATGTCCGGGATGCTCCGCGGTGAAGTGTGGTGGGTCAGCTTCGATCCCTCGCTGGGAGGCGAGGTCCGTAAGACCAGGCCCGCGGTTATCGTGAGCACGGACGCGGCCAACTGTGCCTTGAATCGGGTTCAGGTCGTGCCCTTGACCTCAA
>VFZS01000463.1 GCA_016871095.1 Acidobacteriota bacterium | reverse complement strand
AGATCAATGACGAAGGCGTCGCCGAAGCTCTTGTTCATGAAGGCGATGCGCTGGTTGTCGGGCGAGATGTCGGCCCGCTCGCCGAAATGCGTGAGCATCTCGATGTGCCTGGGCAGGTTCTCGAGCGGGCTGCCGGGCTTGCGCTGAGCTTGTAGCAGGTAGCCTGTGGCTTGTAGCATGTAGCCTGTGGCCAGCAGGACGGCGGTGACGTACCTCATCGAAAACCTCCTGACTCCTGACTCCTGATTTCTGACTCCTGACTTCTGACTCCTGACTCCTCAAACCCGAGGTACTGCACCTCTTCCTCCAGTTCGAGGCCGAACCGCTCCCGCACCCGGCGCTTCATCTCCGCGATGAGCGCGCACAGATCGCTCGCCGTGCCCGCGCCGGCATTGTAGACCAGGTTGGCGTGGTAGTCCGCCACACGCATGTCGCCCCGGGCCAGACCTTTGCAGTCGGCATGTTCCAGGAACCAGGCTGCCGGCGCCTTGCCTTCGCGGACCACTTCGGACGGCGCCTGTGCCCGCACCTCTGGCGGCAGGGCGCGCCAGAGCAGGTTCTTGAAGATGCTGCCCGCGCACCGCATCTCGGGCGGGTACTTCTGAATCCGCAACGCGAGGATCTCTTCGGACCGGCGGCGTAAGTCCTCCGGGTCGCCCGGTTCGAGGTCCACCTCGGCGGTGAGGATGGCCCAGTCCTTGTGCCGCTTGAAGATGCTGTCGCGGTAGGCGAACTCACACTCCGCCTGGTGGAGCGCCCGCACCATGGAGCCGTCGAAGAGGTAGACCTCGCTCACCACCTCGGAGATCGAGCGGCCGTAAGCTCCGGCGTTGCCGTACACCGCGCCGCCGACCGTGCCGGGGATGCCGGCCAGCGTCTCCAGCCCCGCCAGACCGAGGCTGCTCGCCCGATCCACCAGGGCCTGAAGCTCGGCGCCGGCCTCGGCCAGCAGCCGCTGGCTGCGAGCCTCGATTTTGTCGCCCGTGAACCTCAGCACCACCCCGCGATAGCCCTTATCCGACACGATCAGATTTGAGCCGCTGCCGATGACGATGCCGGGCCGCTCGCTGGAGTGCACCGCCGCCAAGGCCGAGAGGAACGCCTCCATCCGCGAGGCCTGGACGAACAGGTCCGCCGGGCCGCCCACTCCGAAGCGGGTGTGCGCGGCCAGCGGCTGGCCGGCGGAGATGTGTACATTGGGAATCTCGGCCAGGCGCGTGAGCGTCTCCTGGATGCCGGGCATTGACTTGATTATAGGGGAGTGACCCAGCCGGGGGCTGCTGCCCGAGGCGATCCTGCTGCATGCTAGAATGCGGCCAGGAAGTAGCTATGCGCTCCTATGTCGAGATCGATCCCCGCCGCTGCAATGGGAAGCCCGTGGTAGCAGGCACGCGCATCCCCGTGACGGTGATTCTGGATCAGCTCTCGGAGTCTGGTTCGGTGGCCGCGGTCCTCAAGATGTACCCGGAGCTCACACCTGAGACGATCGCCGGCGTGTTGCGCTACTGCCACAGCCTCATCGAGCACACGGAACTGGAACCGGAGCGTGCGTGAGGACGCTGCGCCTGCTGCTGGATCAGATGCTCGACGAGGAAGTCGCTGGTGCCCTACGTGCTCAAGGTCACGATGCCGTCAGGGCCTCCGATATCGGGCTGGCGACCGCCGACGATCAAGCCATCCTGGCGCGCGCGATAGGCGACAACCGGTTGTTGCTGACTTTGGATGAGCACTTCGGCGACTGGGCCGTCCTGCCCCTTTCCGATCACCCGGGCGTGGTGCGCGTCAAGGCGGCTCCGGCAACGTCGGCACGGATACTGAACGTCCTGCTCCCGTTTCTGGAGAAGACCGCGGATCGCGACTTCCGTGACCACCTGGTAATCGTCAGACCCGCGGGCGTCCGCTGGATCCGAACTGGGGGCCTGCGATGAGCGCGGCTTCGCTCACGGGCAGCAAGGGATCTGAAGTGAGGCAGGCATGAAGCGGATCGCGTTTCCGGGATTCCCGCCCGAAGGTCTTGCCTTCCTGCGGGCGCTCCAGCGCAACAACCGGCGCGAGTGGTTCCGGCCGCGCAAGCACATCTACGAGGAGAGGCTGTGGGCACCGATGGGCGCGCTGGTGACGGCGCTCAACGCGGAGTTGGCGAAGTTCGCCCCGGACTACATCAACGACCCGGAGAAGGCCATCTACCGCGTCTACCGCGACACACGCTTCAGTCACGACAAGACGCCATACAAGACCCATATCGCGGCCTTGTTCCCGCGGCGGGGGATGCAGCGGCACGTGGGAGCAGGCCTGTATTTCCAGGTTTCGCCAGAGGGTGTCGAGGTGGCGGGCGGGGTGTACCTGCCCCCGCCGGAGAACCTGCTGGCCATTCGCCGCCACCTGCTGGACCACCACGCGGAATACCGCCGCATCGTATCCGTTCCGGCGGTGCGGCGGCTGGCCGGAGACATAGTGGGCGAACGGCTGGCCCGCGTGCCCAAGGGCTTCCCGGCAGACCACCCCGCGGCCGAGCTGGTGCGCCACAAGCAGTGGTATTTCGACGTGACGCTGGAGGCGGGGCTGGCCGAGACGCCGCGGCTGCTGCCCGAGCTGGCCAAGCGCTTCCGGGCCATGATTCCGTTGGTGGAGTTCTTCAACCGCCCCCTTCTGAAAAAAGGGGGGCAGATCAGGCTGACCCCTTTATGATTACGCGAAGGAGCTTTCTTGGCTCGGCAGGCCTGTGCGCCGCGGCGCAAACGCCGCGGAAGCGGCCCAACATCCTCATCCTGTTCAGCGACGACCAGCGCCACGACACCATTGGCGCGCTGGGCAACCGCGAGATCCAGACGCCGCACCTGGACCGCCTCTCGAGGCAGTCCACGACCTTCTCGCATGCCTTCATCATGGGCGGCACCCAGGGTGCGGTATGCGTTCCCAGCCGGGCCATGCTGCTAAGCGGGCAGACCCTCTTTCACTCCCACCAGGCCATGACGCCGGGACAGCCGCCGCGGCCGTTCGTGATGTTCCCCGAGTACTTCCGGCAGGCCGGCTACGAGACCTTCGGCGTGGGCAAGTGGCACAACGGGGAGCGGCTGTACGCCCGCTGCTTCGGGGGCGGCGAGAACATCTTCTTCGGCGGCATGTCGGATCACGACAAGGTGCCTGTGGCCGGCTTCGATCCCACGGGCCAGTACCCGAAGGCGCAGCGCCGCATCGCGCAGGGCATCTCGAGCGAGCTGTTCAGCGATTCGGCCGTGAAGTTTCTTAAGGAATACAGAGGGGAGAAGCCGTTCCTGCTGTATGTGGCCTACACCTCGCCGCACGACCCGCGCACGCCGCCCGGACGGTACGCGCAAATGTACCCGCCGGAGAAGGTCGCCCTGCCCAGGAACTTCCTGCCCGAGCATCCCTTCGACAACGGCGACCTGAAGCTGCGCGATGAGCAACTGGCCCCGTGGCCGCGCACGCCCCAGGTGATCCGGGAGCACATCGCCGCCTACTACGGGATGATCTCGCACCTGGACGCGCAGGTCGGGCGGGTGCTGGCGGCGCTGAAGGAGGCCGGGCACGCGGACGACACCATCGTGGTCTTCGCCGGGGACAACGGCCTGGCGGTGGGGCAGCACGGCCTGCTGGGCAAGCAGAACATCTACGAGCACAGCGTGCGCGTGCCGCTGATGATCCGTGCGCCGGGGCTGCCGCAAGGCAAAGTGAGCCGTTCCTTCTGCTACCTACTAGATGTCTTCCCCACCCTGTGCGAACTTACCGGCCTGCCGGTTCCGGAGACGGTCGAGGGCCGCAGTGTGATCCCGGCGCTCCGGAACCCCAAGACACCGCTGCGGGACTCGATGTTCTTCGCCTACCGGCATTTCCAGCGCGGGGTACGAACGGACCGCTGGAAGCTGGCGCGCTACAACGCGGGCGGGCGGCAGGTCACCCAGCTTTTTGACCTGCGCACCGACCCCTGGGAGACGCGCAACCTGGCGGGCGAGCCCGCGCAGGCCGGCCGCGTGCGCGAGCTGACCACTCTACTCAAGGATTGGATGAAGCGCACCGACGACCCGCTCGACCTGGACAAGCCCGCGTGGGGTTACGTCCCGCCCGCCAGCTAAGCAGTCGCACCGCTCCCGCCCGCCGGGCACGTGGAGTGCTAGGATTCAAGCATGAACAGGCGAAGCGTTCTTGTGGCGCTTCCCTGCGCCTGGGCCGCCCTGATGGCCGCGGGACAGGGGAAGGGCAAGGGCCAGGGCAAGCGGGTCGAGCGGCTGCCGGAGTTCCTTCCCGAGGAGCGGAAGATCATTCTGGCTTACTTCGAGAAGCCACCCGGGGATCTGCCGCCGGGGCTGGGCAAGCGGGGAGGCGATCTGCCGCCCGGCCTCGAGAAGCAGATCCGGCGCAAAGGCCAGTTGCCGCCGGGCTTGCAGAAACGCCTGGTGCCGTTCCCGCCTGACCTGGCGGCACGATTGGGACCGCTGCCAACTGGAAACGAGCGCAGTATCCTGGGACACTTGGCCATCGTGTGGAGCCCACGCTCGGGGCTGATCCTGGACGTGCTGGTGCTGGTGGGACGGTAGGCGTCGCGTCTACGCCGCCGGTGGGGCAGTGGTGTGCACCTCGGGCAGCTCCAGCTCGATGCGTGTGCCGTGGCCTGGCTGGCTGTCGATGCGGATGCGGTAGTCTCCGCCGAACAGCACCTTCAGGCGCTCGTTGACGTTGCCCAGCCCGATGC
>VFZS01000462.1 GCA_016871095.1 Acidobacteriota bacterium | reverse complement strand
CGCGGCGGTCGAGGAACGGCATGCGTGGGAGGGCAACGCGGGGGATGACGAACTGGCCTTGCTGCGGTCGTGGGTTGTCCCCGTCGATCGACTGGGCGGGTTCGACACGGGACAAGAACTCGAGATCGGAGCGGAGATCGAGGTCCGCCGCGGCGTCGACGACCTGTTCTTCGGGATGCGGGTCTTCTCAGAGTACGGTTACGAGCTTGTCTTTTCGCTTCACGACGACCATGAGCCGGCCCCATCGCCGCACATCGCCCCGGGCCTCAGAACTGCCCGATGGCACATTCCCCGAGACACCCTCGCGGAAGGAGTGAGCGAGCAGCAGAACCAGGGGGCGGCGGGGCCAGTTAGCCGGGAGCCCGCCGGGCGGCGCGGCGGCGGGCGCGGCGGTCGTGCTGGGCGGCGGCACGGTCGCGGCGCTCGTCGGCTCGGTAGGTGCGGATGTGGTCCGGGTGCGAGGCGGCCCAGCGGTCGGGACGCAGCGGGGCGTAGTCGGTGCTGCCGGCCAGCAACTGGTCCAGCACGTCCTTCACGTAGGCCCACACGTCCAGGTCGTTGCGCAGAGCACTGGAGACCAGCGTCAAGAGGTCGGCCATCCGTTCTCCCGCGGCCACGCTGCCGAGGAACAGCCAGTTCTTCCGACCAAGGGCGATCTGCTTCATCAATTGCTCGGTCTGGTTGTTGTCGATGGGAATTCTGCCGTCGCCCAAGTACACCTGCAGCGCATCCCATTGATTCCGTAAATACCCTAATGCCTCGGCGAACTTCTCCTTGGGCAGCACGTCGGAAGCCGCGGGGCCATCGAGCAGTTCCCGCATCCGCTGCCATACCGGTCGGGCCTCCAACGAGCGCAGCTCCTCACGCTCGCCCACCGAAAGGAATTTCCCACGCTCCTCGATGTCGTACAACTCCTGGTACATCGCCAAGAATCGGGTCGACAGCAGCGGGCGATGCTCGCGTGCGTCGAAGATCTTCCGACGCGCGTGGGCGTTGCACGCCGCACGCACGATCCGCGAGTCGCTACGCAGCGCGATCCCTTGATAGCCCGAATAACAATCGCCCAGCAGCTTGCCGACGAACCCGCCCGCCACGAGAAACTCGTCCGGTCCGTCGCGGTGCCGGCTCACGGTGAAGTCGAACACGTTGATCGGCTCGGTCAGACTGCGGTAGGCCCACATCCGGCCCGACACGCTCTTGCGCCCCTCGGCCCGCGCTTCGCTGAACACCTCGTGAATCCGCCGCGACTTCGGCTCGGCCTCGTTCACTTCCGGGATTTCCGGCGGCAGCAAGAGCGTCACGCGGGTTTCGTCCGTGCCGATCGCTCCGCTTTCGAGCACCTCGCCACGCAGGTACAGCGCCAAGGGATGCACCAACTCGGCCGATGCCCGGAAGATGTTCAGAAGCGTGCTCCGGTCCACCGTCCATCCGCAGCCGGCGAAGTAGTCCTGCTCGCGATAGATCGGCAGATGATAGCCGCACTTGCCGGTGACGATCTCCGCCGCCACGCTCGTGCCGTAGCGGTTCCCCTCGACCAGCCCCGGCTCGCGCGGCGGCTGGGCCACGCCGCAGGACGGCTCGTTTTCGCAGATGTACTTCGGATAGCACGTGACGCGCACCTTGAGCTTCGGCCGCTCGAACTCCAGCGTCTCCACCTCATCGAAGCCGATCGGTTTCCGCTCGCCGTGCTGGGCACAGTGCTTGATCTCGTCGGACGCCGGGACTTCGACGCGGTATCGCGGCAAGTGCGCGGGCAACTGTTCGTTGCGCGGCTTACGGGGCACCCGCTTGCGACGCTTATACGCGGCCACGAGGATCTCCGCCTCTTGGACCGCCTCGGCCAGGCCCGCCGCCGCGTCCGCCGCTTCGGGCGTGTCGCCGAAGTCGAGCTTCAGTTGGTTCGGGTCTTCCACATAGCGTTCGCTGCGATGGCGGAAGGCCCGCTGCATCAGTTCGTTGTTCGTGAGCTCTTGCTCTTGGACCCGTTGGTGCAACTGGGGTGAGCGCGTACCAGAACCAGGGGACGGCGGGGCCAGTTAGCCGGGAAGCCGCTGGGCGGCGCGGCGGCGGGCACGGCGGTGATGCTGGGCGGCGGCACGGTCGCGGCGCTCGTCCGCCCGGTAGGTGCGGATGTGCTCCGGGTGCGAGACGGCCCAACGGTCGGGACGAACAGCGGCGTAGTCGGTGCTGCCGGCAAGGAGCCGGTCCAGCACGTCCTTGACGTAAGCCCACACGTCTAGGTCGTTGCGCAGCGCGCTGGAGACCAGTGTCATCAGATCGGCCATCCGTTCCCCCGCCGCCACGCTCCCCAAGAACAGCCAGTTCTTCCGACCAATCGCGACCTGCTTCATCAACTGCTCGGTTTCATTGTTGTCGATTGGAAGTCGGCCATCGCCCAAGTACACCTGGAGCGCGTCCCACTGGTTCCGTAAATACCCTAACGCCTCGGCGAACTTCTCCTTCGGCAGGACCTCAGAAGCTGCCTTGCTGTCGAGCAGCTCTCGCATCCGCTGCCACACCGGTCGGGCCTCCGACGAGCGCAGTTCCT
This sequence comes from Acidobacteriota bacterium, assembly GCA_016871095.1. GTDB lineage: Bacteria > Acidobacteriota > Terriglobia > Bryobacterales > Bryobacteraceae > VFZS01. Next base: position 2,165 of record VFZS01000462.1, on the reverse strand, counting down.
CACGCTCGCCCACCAAAAGGAACTTCCCCCGCTCCTCGATGTCGTACAGCTCCTGGTACATCGCCAAGAACTGGCTCGACAGAAGCGGATAGCTCTCCCGTTGATCGAAGATCTTCCGACGCGCGTGGGCATTGCACGCCGCACGCACGATCCGCGCGTCGCTGCGCAGCGTGATCCCCTGATAGCCCGAATAACAGTCGCCCAGAAGCTTGCCGACGAACCCGCTCGCCACGAGAAACTCGTCCGGCCCGTCGCGGTGCCGGCTCACCGTGAAATCGAAGACGTTGATCGGCACGGTCAGGCTGCGGTAGGCCCACATCCGGCCCGAAACGCTCTTCCGCCCTTCGGCCCGCGCCTCGCTGAACACCTCGTGAATCCGCCGCGATTTCGCATCGTCCTCGTGGGCCTCCGGGATCTCCGCCGGCAACAAGAGCGTCACGCGGGTCTCGTCCGTGCCGATCACTCCGCTGGCAAGCACCTCGCCACGCAGATACAACGCCAACGGACGGACCAGCTCGGCCGACGCCCGGAAGATGTTCAACAGCGTGCTCCGGTCCACCGTCCAGCCGCAGCCGGCGAAGTAGTCCTGCTCCCGATAGATCGGTAAATGGTAGCCGCACTTGCCGGTGACGATCTCCGCCGCAACGCCCGTGCCGTAGCGGTTCCCTTCCACCAGCCCCGGCTCGCGTGGCGGTTGGGCCACGCCGCAGGACGGCTCGCTTGCGCAGATGTATTTCGGATAGAGCGTGACGCGGACCTTCAGCTTCGGCCGCTCGAACTCCAGCGTCTCCACCCGGTCGTACCCGATCAGCTTCCGCTCGCCGTGCTGCGCACAGTGCTTCACGTCGTCGGGCACCGGGGCTTCGACTTCGTATCGTGGCAGGTGCGCGGGCAACTGCTCGCTCCGCGGCTTTCGGGACACACGCTTGCGACGCCTGTGCTCGGCGACGATGATCTCCGCCTCTTGGACTGCCTCGGCCAGGCCCGCCGCCGCGTCGGACGCCTCCGCCGTGTTGCCGAAGTCGAGCTTCAGTTGGTTCGGGTCCTCCAGATACCGCTCGCGGCGATGCCGGAAGGCCCGCTGCATCAGCTCGTTGATCGTCAGTTGCTGCTCTTGGACTTGTTGTTCGAGTGTCGCGATCTTTTGGCTTTGCTCCGTGATGGCCCGGGCCTGCTCGACCAACAGCGTTTGGCAGGCGGCCAGATCGTCGGGGATCACAAGCGTTTCGTCCATGCCCTCAAGATAGCCACGGACGGAAAAAGCGCAAGCCCTCTTCGGGAAGAAATTCCCAAAAAGAGCAAGGGCCCTCGCAGCCGATCCGGTGCGAAGGCCCCTGGAGTCCGATGGTCTGCCACCCGCGCGGCCGCGTGCCGGCTCAGCCCGCCCGAGAGTACCGCTTGCGACGCTTGGCCGAGGCGAGCGAGACGCCGCTTAAGAGCATCGCCAGTTGGGTGGCGTCGATCTCGACCGTGGCCGCCTCGCCCTCGCCGCGGAGCATCTCGAAGGTCCCCGATTCCAAACGCTTGTAAAAAAGTGCCAGGCCATCGTTGTCCCACCACATCGCCTTGATGCGGTCACCCCGGCGGTTGACGAACAAAAACAGGCTGCCGTCCAACGGGTCGGCCTGGAAGACGCCCCGTACCAGCGCGCAAAGGCCGTCAAAGCTTTTTCTCATGTCCGTCGGGCGGGCATGGAGGTAGATCCGCAAGTTGGGAGCGAAGGTCAGCATCGCCCATCTCCTGCGAACTGAGCATCCACGCGAGCCAACGCGTCGATCACCAGCCGCAGGGCCTCAGGGTCCGAGGTCGCGATGTGCAGTTGCGTGCCGCCGGGCAATTGGACGACGACGCCAGCCGAAGGAACTAACCGCACCGGCCGGAACCCGGTCGCTTCTTCCGCCGGGCCAACCCGCTGGGCCAGCCGTTTCCTCCATTGATAGAACGAGGGCGCCGAGACGCCTTCCTTGCGGCAGAACTCCGCCACCGACTGCTGCGCCCCCTCAAACCGAGCCATCCGACCCCGCCACTCACGCACTCTTCCGGAATCCACAGAACCAGCCATCTGAACCTCCTGTTGAAAGGGATGGGAACCGAGCCAAACCTCTCAACCTAACCGGTCCGTCAAGAATGGTTCTGGAAATCGCTCACACTCGCGCGGCGCTTCA
>VFZS01000461.1 GCA_016871095.1 Acidobacteriota bacterium | reverse complement strand
CAGGTACTCGATGCTCTGGAAGCGGTCGCCCTCGCGGGCGGCGTAGCGCGACTCGACCACCTTCCAGCCGGTCACCGGAACGCGCCCGCGCGCGGCAGCGGACGGACCCAGGGCCAGCCACAACGAGCCTCCCGCGCGCACGTACTCGCGCAGCGCATCTTCAACTTCGGGGCGCAGGGAGCCCGCGTCGGAGAGGACCACCAGCGCGTACTGGCGGCCGCCCGGCAGTCCGGCTGTGTCGGACGCCATCGTTTCGAGACGGAACGGCGAAGCGGGCGACGCCTCCAGCGCGGCGCGGAAGTACACTCCGCTGCGCTGCTCGCGCCGCTCATGTACGAACAGCACCGGCCTGGCCTCCAGGCGCTCGAGCGCAAAGCGGAAGCGGTCGTCCGCGGGGAACGAATCCGCGGGCTCGAGCCGCACCTCACAGCGCGCCCACCCGTGAGGTATCTCGACGGAAGAGAATTCGACGCTGGCCCGGCCGCCCGCCGGGATCTGCACTTCCCGCGCATCCACGACCTTCTGATTCACCACCAGCTTCACGTTGCGCGTGGCTTGCTCGGTCCCGTAGCCGGCCACTGTGACCCGCACTCTGGCCTCGCGCGCGCCGGTGACGTGCCGCGGCGCACTCACGGCCTCGACCGCCCAGTTGGGCAGTCGCGCCGTGACCACCGGATGCAGCTCCAGCCGCGTGTTCTCCGGGAGCCGCAGGTCGCTGAACGCCGGCGGCCAGGAGGTCTTCTGCATGTCGCTGAACAGATGGACCGCGAGCGGCGCCTTTTCCGCGGCGGCCAGCGACCGCAACGCGCGCGCCAATTCCGCGTACGAGCCGCGCGAATCGGTGGCTTCGATCGCGGCCAGCGCGGCGCGCGCCTCCTCGGGATCGCGCGTGGCCTGTCCGGCCAGGCGGACCTGCGCGGCGAAGGCCAGCACCTGAACACGCGCGCCCCCTCGCAGCCGCGAGAGAACCGCCAACGCCTCACGGCGGGCGCGCTCCAGCCGGTCGCCCTGCCGCATGCTGGCGGATTGATCCACCGCCAGCACCGTCAGACCGGCGTCGCCACCCGCGGGAGGCGCGGCGCGGCGTATGAAGGGCTGGGCGAAGGTCAGCGCCAGCACAGTCAGGAGCGCCAGCCGCAGCGCCAGCAGCAACAGGTACCGCAGCCGGCGATGCCGGATGGAGCTTTGGATCCGCCGCTCGAAGAACATCAGCGAGCTGAACGGCCGCGGCACGCTGCGGTGGCGGCGCAGCAGGTGCAGCCACAGCGGCAAAGCCACCGCGCCCAAGGCCGCCAGAAACCAAGGCGCCAGCAGCCCCACTTACAGCCTCCCCTGCCGGATGGTGAAGTACTCGCGCAGCGCCTCGTCCAGCGGGCGCGTGGTTTCCAGCAGATAGTAATCGATCCCCGCGCCCTTGGCCTTCTGCCGCAGCCCGGCGATGTGGGCCTCGATCTTGTGGCGGTACTCGGCCTGCACGTAGTCGGGAGACGCCTCCAGGCGGTCGCGGGTTTCCATGTCCACCAGCAGCAGCGGCTGGCGAAACGACGGCCGCAGTTCCTCCGGGTCCAGCACGTGGAACAGAATCAGATCGCTGCCGCGGTAGCGCAGCGGCTCGGCGATGCGCAGGACGGTGTCGGGGCTTTCGTAGAAGTCCGAGATCACCACCACCATGCCGCGATGCCGGTGCAGGCTCTCGATGTGCAGAAAAGGCCTGGCGAAATCCGTGCGGGCGCCGGGCTCCGCCTTCTCGACGGCGTGCAGCAGGCGGAAGAGCTGGCCGTGCCGGGAGGAGGGCGCCACGTAGTCCCGCACCTGGTCGTCGAAGACGATCAATCCCGTCGAGTCGCGCTGCGCGCCGGCCAGGTAGCACAGTGACGCCGCCAGGAACCGCGCGTAGTCCAGCTTGCTCACCCGGTGCGAGCCGAAGGCCATCGAGGCGCTGGCGTCCAGCAGCAGGGTCAGCCGCGTGTTGGTCTCCCCGCGATAGCGCTTCAGATAGCAGCGCTCGGTGCGCGCGAAGACGTTCCAGTCCACGTAGCGCAGATCGTCGCCCGGCGTGTAGGAACGGTACTCAGCGAACTCCTGGCTGAAGCCGAAATCGGGCGAGCGGTGCAGCCCCGCGATGAAGCCGTCCACGACGGTCTTGGCCACCAGGTCGAGACCGGAGATGCCGGCCAGCACGGCGGGGTCCAAGAACCGTTGCAGCACGCTAGTCTCCCTGGGGCGCGGGCACCGCCTCCAGCAGGCGGCCCAGCAGTTCGTCCGACGACATGCGGTCGGATTCGGCGTGGAAGTTGAGCAGCAGCCGGTGACGCAGCACCGGTTTCACCAGCGCGCGGATGTCGTTGTAGGTGACGTGATAGCGGTCCTTCATCAAGGCGCGCGCCTTGGCCGCCAGCACCAGGAACTGCGCCCCGCGCACGCTGGCCCCGTAGTTGACGTACCTGCGGATGAAGTCCGGCGAGCTGGGGTCGGGCAGCCGCGTGGCGCGGACCAGATCGATGGCGTGCCGCGCCGCCGAGTCGCTCACCGGCACCATGCGCACCAGTTGCTGGAATTCCAGGATCTCCTCGGCGTTGGTGACCGGCTCGGCCTGGGCCACGTGCGTGGTGGTGGTCATGTCGATCACCTGCTTCTCCTCGTCGGCGGAGAGGTAGTCCAGCACCGTGTTGAACAGGAAGCGGTCGAGCTGCGCCTCGGGCAGCGGATAGGTGCCCTCCAGCTCGATGGGGTTCTGCGTGGCCAGCACGAAGAAGGGCGCGGGCAACTGGTAGCGGTTCCCGCGCACCGTGCAGGAGACTTCCTGCATGGCCTCCAGCAGCGCGGACTGGGTCTTGGGCGGCGTGCGGTTGATCTCGTCGGCCAGCAGCACGTTGGCGAAGATAGGCCCCGGCACGAAGGTCCAGGTGCGGTGGCCGCTGCCGGGATCTTCCTCGATGATGTCGGTGCCGGTGATGTCGGAGGGCATCAGGTCGGGCGTGAACTGGATGCGCTTGAACTTCAGTCCCAGGGTCTGCGCGATGGTCCGCACCAGCAGCGTCTTGGCCGTGCCCGGCAGACCCGTGATCAAACAGTGCCCGCCCACGAACAGGGAGATGAGCACCTGGTCGAGGACCTCCTGCTGGCCCACGATCACGCGCCGGACCTGCTCGACAATCCCATGGTGCACCTCCTGGAACCGCGCCACGCGGCTCCTCAGCAGGGTTACGTCCAGGGAGGTGGTAGCCGTCACAGACATCACTTGGTTGTTCCCTTCGGTTGGTTGTTCTCTTCCGCCGTCAGCTCCAGCAGCATCTTCTGCGCCGGCCGGTAGCCCGGCGCCGCTTCGAGTGCGAGCAGCACTCGCTCCTTCGCCTCCGCGAGCCGCCCGGCCTGGCGCAAGGCCCGCGCAAGCTGGTAGTGCGAGGCCGCCGCATCGACCGGCTGGAGCGCGATCGCGGCTTCGAACTCGCGCACCGCTCCGCCCGCGTCGCCTTCCGCCAGCAACAGCTCGCCGAGCTTGCGGTGCAGCTCCTCATCCTGCGGGTAGATGTAGTTGAGGCGCTCCAGAGCGCGCGCCGCCGCCTTGCGGCGGCCCATCTCCTCCAGGCCGGCGGCCAGTTTCTTGAGCAGCGCGGGATCTTTCCCGCCCGCCGCGGCGTAACGCTGCAACTCCGCCACCGCGTCCGGTTTGCGGCCCTGCGCGAAGCAGGCCTCGGCCATCAGCTGGTAAGCGTTTCCGGCCTCGACGTACTCGGGAAACAGATCGCGCACCGCGCCGCCTTCGCGCATAACCGCGTCGTAATCCTGTGCCCTGGCCAGCTTGTTCAAATCGGCGATCCGCTGCTTCCACTCGTCGAAGTTCTTCAGCGCGGCCTGAGTCGCCGCCTCCAGCCAGGCCCGGAACTGCCGGTCGAACTGCTCGGGCTTAACCCCCAGCGCCTGCTCGATCACTTCGGGAGTGCCGCGGAGCTGCGCGAAGGCCTGTAGCATCTCGAGCAGTTTCTCAAAACCCCATTTCTCCACGATATAGGCGCAGATGCGCCCCGCCTGGTAGTAGGAGACCACCACCTGCGAGGGATAGCTCGGCCGCACGAAACCGCGATCCAGCTCCGCCACCGGCAGCAGCTTCCACTCGCGGATGGCCAGGATGATCTCCGGCGTCAGGCGGTCGCCCCAGTCCGGCGCCACCACCGTCTCCTCGTACACCGCCATGCCTTCCGTGAACCAGCGCGGCGCGCGATGCCGGGTGGCCGCCAGCACGAAGACGTGGCTCAGCTCGTGCCACAGCGTGCTGGCCCAGTGGTAGTGTCCGGGGCGGCGGCCCGAGGGCGAGTCCATGGCCACCACGTATCCGAAGCTCACTCCCAGCGCGCCCAACGCCGGCATGCCGAGCGTCCGCACGGCGAAGTCCTCGTGGTCCGGGTAGACCTCCACGCGCACCGGGCGGGTCAGCTTCATGCGGTACTTCTGCTCGAAGGCGCGCAAGCCCCGCTGTAGCTCGCGCTCGAAATACGGCCGCAGGATCGCGGCTTCTTTCTTGTGCAGCTTGAGGACGCCGGGGCCGCTCTGCACGATAACGAAGTTACCGTAGCTGTCGAGGAGCCGCAGCGAGTTCACCGTGGCGTCGCTCTGGTAGCCGTTGCGGTAGCAGAGTTCCAGGTGGCTGCGCGCTTCCTCATCCGCACCCAGCCGCATCAGGTTGAGTCCGAGCTGCGCGCGGGCCCCCCACAGGTGCGGAT
>VFZS01000460.1 GCA_016871095.1 Acidobacteriota bacterium | reverse complement strand
ACCGGATGAGTTCACCGGCTTTAGCGGCTCGCTGGGCGGAATGCTCGCGGAGTTCGCCGCGGCCTTCCCCGGCAAGAAGTTCGACTACGTGGACCTGGCCTATGATGGGGTCCGCGACGCGGCCGGTCAACTCCGCCGCCTCGAAGTGCCCCGCGCGCCCAACGGCGTGGGCGCGTTCAGCCTGCGCCCGGATTACTACGTCACCCGCACCATCACCGGTTGTGACTTCCTCATCAGCGTGCCGGTCATGAAGGTGCATGACCAGTCCGCCATCACCTGCTGTTTCAAGAACTACGTGGGCACCGCGCCGCGCGAAGCCTACTCCCTGCCCGGGCGTTTCTGGAATCTCCGGTTGCACGACGAGCACGAAGTGGACGACCGCATCGACCACCTCATCGTGGACCTGGCCGCGTTCCACCCGCCCGACTACAACATCGTGGACGGCATCCGCGGCCTGCAATACTCGGTGCACAACAACCGGCGGCCGGATCAGACCGTGCGCAGCAACCTGGTGCTGGCCGGGGAGGACACCGTGGCGGTGGACGCCCTGGCGGGTCACCTGGTGGGCTTCCAGGTCAGCGACATGGAGTTCCTCCACCTGGCCCGGCAGCGCGGGCTGGGAACCATGGACTTCAACCAGATCGACGTGCGCGGGGACGATCCCGAGCGGCTGAAGCGCCGCTGGGCCAAGCCGCGCCCCTGGTGGGGCCGCTGCAATCGCGAGTGGCGAGTGACGCGGGACGCCGCCGCGGACCTGGGCGCCTGGAAGCGCTACACCTCGGCGACCGACACGCTGGAGCTGGCCAAGGCCGCCGGCGAGGCCCCCCCCGAAGCGGTCTACGGCGCCGCTGTGCGCGTGCGCGCCGAGGGTCACCGCAAGGCTTTCCTGTGGATGGGCCTGCGCGGGCGCGCGACCGGCCTGCTCAACGGCGAGAAGTTCCTCGAGGAGGAGAACCGCACCCGCTACCGGGTGGGGCAGATCCAGAAGCCGGTCGAGCTGCGCTCCGGCGAGAACCTGCTCGTCTTCCGCGTTCAGGGCCTGGAAGAGCCGCCGCGCCTCAGCGTCCTGCTGGTCAACCCCCGCAACGACGGCGACTCGGTGGAAGGCATCCGCTGGGAGGCGTGAGGTCATGAGGCTGGAGCTCTTGCTCTGCCTCGTGAGCGCGGTGGCGCTGGAGGGCCAACTATCGCCCACCTCCGAGCAACTGCTCCAGCGCATCCGTGACAAGATGGCCGAGCACCTGGCGCGGCTGCCCGACTACACCTGCCGGCTCACCATCGAGCGGACGGTGCGACCGCCCGCATCGCGGCGCTTCCGCCCCTACGACACCCTGCGCATGGAGGTGGCCTACGTCGGCGGCAAGGAGCTGTACTCCTGGCCGGGCGCGGGCCGCTTCGAGGACAAGCGCATCGACCAGGTGGTGGAAGGCGGGGCTACTTCGAGTGGAGGCTTCGCGCTGCACGCCTGGGTCATCTTTCGGACCAGCGATCCCACCTTCACCCGCGTCGAAACAGAGCTGCGCGACAGGCGCGCCACTCTCCGCTGCGATTTCGAAGTGCCCCGGCGCAGGAGCCATTTCATGATTCGTTCCGGGAAACAGTCCGCCATGGCCGGCTACCACGGCTCCTTCTGGGTGGACGCGGAGACCCTCGAGCCCCTGCGTCTGGAGGTCACGACCGACGACATCCCGCCGCAACTGGAGGTGGCCAAGTCCGCCAACATCATCACTTATGGCCCGGCCCGTCTCGGGGATGGGAACTTCGTGCTGCCGCTTTCCTCGGAACTGGTCATGCACGAGACCTCGGGGGCGGTGATCCGCAACCAAACCCGCCTGGATGCCTGCCGGCAGTACCTGGGCGAGTCGGCCATCTCCTTCGGCGAGACCGTGCCGGCTCCCGCCGAAGCCCGGGCGCTGACTGCCGTGCGCCTGCCGCCCGACTTGGCCCTTGAAGTGACCCTCGCTTCCCCCCTCGACGTTTCACGCGCGGCCATCGGCGACCCGGTCACCGCCACAGTGAACGCCAATGTCCGCAGCGACGGCGCCGTGCTGGTCCGCAAGGGGGCCGCCCTGCGGGGAAGAATCGCCCGTTTGGACGTACAGAGCTCCCGCGCCGGCGCCGTCGCGGCGGTCGGGTTTCTTTTTCACACACTCGAGTTCGGCAACGCGCGCGCGGAATTCACCGGCGTTCTCGAGGAAGCCTGGTCGGCCCTGCCCGCTTCCGGCAGCGGCAGGCTCCAGGTGTTGGCGGCTTCATCCCCGGAGCTGAGACCCCGCCCCGGCGAGGGCGTCATCCTGCTGCGCGCCTCCAGCCTCCGCCCGGTGCCCGGCCTGCGCATGCGCTGGCGCACCCTCGCGCCCCAGCCCTGAGCGGCTCAGATGTCCACCCCCAGCTCGCGCCATTCCATCATGCGCTTGCGGTAGATGGCTTCGCGGCCCAGGATGGCGGTGAGCGCGCCGGTCACTCCGATGGCCACGTCCGCCGGGGGCTTCGCTCCCGTCCGGATGCACTCGTAGAACGCCGCTACGTGTGCATCCCGCGACGATCTCTCCTCCGCGCTCTCGACCAGCTTCACCGGCTTGGCCCCCCGCGCCCGCGGGTAGAAGGTTCCGCTCGAAACGTCCACCCCGCCTTCCGTCCCGAAAACGTGGAAGAACTGCCCGCTGCCCGGCATGCCGTTGGGGTGGAAGAACACCTGGGTGAAGGACATCTTCACGCCGTTGCGGTATTCGTAGCTGAGCGTGTAACCGTCCATGTTGGTGCGGCCCGGCGGGACGTTCGCCCACACCAGCGCGCCGCCGAATCCCGCGGCCCGCTCGGGCAGGCTCCCGCACATCCAGTTGCACGCATCCAGGTTGTGTACGGCCATCTCCACGATCACGTCACCCGACCGCTTGGCGTCGAAAAACCAGTCCGCCGAAGGGCCTTCGTGGGCCAGGTCGTCGCCCGCGTGGCGCTGCGCCTTGATCATCACCAGCTTGCCCGCGATGCCTTCGCGGAGCCTGGCGGCCACCTGCTGGAGGTTGCGGCTGGAGCGCATCTGCTGGCCGGCCTGAAAGACCGTCTTGGCGGAGCGAGCCACGCGCAGCAATTCACCGAGCGAAGCCGGCTCGATGCCCAGCGGCTTCTCGCAATACACGTGCTTGCCCGCCTGAAGCGCGGCGATGGACATCTCCGCGTGCAGGTCGCAGGGCGTGGCGATGAACACCGCCTGCACATCCTTGCGCTCCAGCAGCCGGCGGTAATCGCTGAAGGTAACGGGCGTGTCGCGGGCGGCCATAGTGGCGGCCTTGTCCAGCCGGTCCGGCTTGGTGTCGCACAGCGCCACCACCTTAGCGCCCGGCTCCCCCAGCACCACCTTCAGCAGGTAGGCGCCGCGGTTGCCCGTGCCGATGACGCCGGTGCCCACCGGCTCACCCGTCACCTGGGCGCCGGCTGCTGCCGCGCCCATCGAACTCAACGCGAACTCTCTACGGTTCATCTTCTCCCTCCTATCGACTCCCGCGGGGCGGGCCCGATACACGGTCCATGAACAGTCTGACAAACTCCGCCGCCTGCACCTCGGCGGCCACGCGGGTGAGGCCCTTGGGATCGGGTCGCAGGATGGTCATGCCGTGAGTCCGGTTCACCTCGCCGCGCGTCTCGATCTCGACCTGCCCGGTGCGCGTCTGGATCAGCTCCGGGCGGAAGGTCACCGCCACCGCCAGCGGATCATGCAGCACCGGCCGGGCGGCGGGGTTCCCGCCCTGCCAGATGCGGATCAGCTCCCAAAGGAACTTCACCGCCGGCACGGACGACGCCGCGAAGCGCTTCAGGTCTTCCTCACCCAGCCTGCACTGCATGGTCACATCCAGCCCCACGGTGACGATGGGCAGCCCGGAAGAGAACACGATGGAGGCGGCCTCCGGGTCGCGCAGGGTGTTGTACTCCAGCCGCGGGCCTTGAAAGAACACGCCGTTCATCAGCACCAGCCGCTCGATCTTCTCCGCAATGCGCGGCTCAGCCTTGAGCGCCAGGGCCACGTTGGTCAGCGGCCCGTAAGCCAGCCAGGTGATCTTCTCGCGCGACCGCAGGCAGGTCTCGATGATCAGCTCAATCCCGCCGCGGCGCTTCTCCTCCGGCATCTTCTCGTCCGGGCGCAGGGCGGTGGTCTGGCGGACCACGCCGCTGCGCGGGCGCGTCAGCAGCGGCTGCTCGGCGCCCATGCCCACGGGGACGTCCGTGCGGCCGTACAGCTCGAGTATCTTCCAGGTCAGGTCGGCGCGCCGCTCGCGGTGCTGAAGCACGGTCACCACCGCGCGCACCTCCAGCTCCGGCGACTGCAAGGCTAGGGCCAGCGCCAGCGCGTCGTCGATGTCATCGCCCATATCGGTGTCCAGAATCACCGGGATGGGCTGCCCGGCCAGCAGCAGCCCGCCGCCCAGCAGCAGCACAGCGATGGATCGCAGCATCGAAGTTCCTCCTCGGAAACGGGGACACGCCGCGCTGTCCACGGAGGGACAGTGTAGCCTGTCCCCGTTGTCATCTTACGGCTCCACCAGAGCCCGCGCCACGCGCTGGCGCAAGGTCTCCAGGTCCGCGTCTTTGACTTTTTCGAAATCCATGGCCTCCGTCACAGCGTAGCTGACGGCCTCGCGATCCCACCTTTCCCTGGCGGCCAGCAGAATGAGGTACTCGACATCCTGCTGGCCCCGCCGGAAGGCCTTCAGCCGCAGCGAGGCATACGGCTCA
>VFZS01000459.1 GCA_016871095.1 Acidobacteriota bacterium | reverse complement strand
GCTGCCCCCGCCCCGCCCCAGCAGCTTCTCCACGTACTTGGCCAGGATGTCGCACTCCAGGTTGACTCGCTCCCGCGGCCGGCGCGTGTGCAGGTTCGTGTTCCGGTATGTGTGGGGAATCACCGCCGCCGCCAGCACCTCCCCCTCCAGCGCCGCCACCGTCAGGCTGATGCCGTCGATCGCGATCGACCCCTTCATCACGATGTAGCGCCCCAGCTCCCGCGGATAGCGCACCCGCAGCCGCCAGTTCTCGTTGCCCGCCTGGTCCAGCCCCACCACCTCGCCGGTGGCGTCGATATGGCCCTGCACCAGGTGCCCGTCCAGCCGCCCTCCGGCCGTCATCGCCCGCTCCAGGTTCACCACCCCGCCCGGCCGCAGGTCCCCCAGGTTCGTCACCCGCAGCGTCTCCGGAGAAATATCCGCCACGAATCCTTCCGCCCCCACCTCTGCCGCCGTCAGGCACACTCCGTTCACCGCCACGCTCGAACCTGCTCTCAAGCCCCCCAGCACCTCCCGGCACCGGACCTGAAGGCGCGCCCCTGCCCGCTCCACTCTTCCCACTTCCTCGATGATCCCGGTGAACATCGCTCAGCCATCCTTGACCAGATACGCCTCGACCGCGAACTCGTCTTCGGTGATCTGGTGCAGGCTCACATCCCGGAACCGGATGGCCTCCCGCCGGCTGCGCCGCCCCGCGCCTCCCGCCACCGGCAGCGACTGCATCCCGCCCAGGATCTTGGGCGCGTAGTAGAAGAAGATCCGGTCCACCACCCCGGAGTCCAGCGCCGCCCAGTTCACTTTGCTGCCCGCCTCGATCATCAGCGACAGGCAGCGCTCTTGCCCCAGGTGGCGCACCAGCGCCGGCAGGTCCGTCCGCCCGCCCGGCCCGTCCAGCGCCAGCACCTCGACGCCCCGCGCCTCCAGCGCGCGCCTCCGCTCCGCCGGAGCCGCCGAGGTGGTCACCACCAGCAGGTCTCCGCTGGCGCCCCGCACCATCCTCGACTCCAGCGGGATCCGCAACTGCGAGTCCAGCACAATCCGCTTCAGCGGCCGGGCGCGCTCCTGCCCCGAGCGGTCCGTCAGCAGGCTGTCGTCCGCCAGCACCGTTCCGATGCCCGAGAGAATCGCGTCCGATTGATGCCGCAACTGCTGCACGTGCGCCCGCGCCCGCTCGCTGGTGATCCAGCCCAGGTTGTCTTCCGGCGCCGCGATCTTCCCGTCCAGCGTCACCGCCGCCTTGAGCGTCACCAGCGGCCGCCCGGTGCGCATCCAGTGCGCGTACGCCTCATTCAGCTTCTCCGCCTCGGCGCTGAACTCCGCCGCTACCTCGACCGCGAGACCCGCTTCCCGCAGCCGCCCAATGCCTGCTCCCGCCACTTGCGGATTGGGATCCTCCATGGCCGTCACCACGCGCGCCACTCCCGCCGCGATCACCGCCTCGACGCACGGCGGCGTGCGCCCCTGGTGCGCGCACGGCTCCAGCGTCAGGTACAGCGTCGCCCCGCGCGCCCGCGCTCCCGCCTCCTCCAGCGCCAGCGCCTCCGCGTGCTTCACCCCCGCGTAGGTGTGATAGCCGCGCCCCACCACCTGCCCGTCGCGCACCACCACCGCGCCCACCGCCGGGTTGGGGCTGGTCCTTCCGAGACCCTGGCGCGCCAGCGCCAGCGCCTCCCGCATGTGCTCCACCATCACTCCTCGAACAGAGAGGCCACGAACCTTTCCGGCTCGAATGGTATCAGATCGTCCGCCGTCTCGCCCACTCCCACGTAGCGGATCGGCAGGTTCAATTCCCGCGCGATGGGCACCACCACGCCCCCTTTGGCCGTGCCGTCCAGCTTCGCCAGCACCAGTCCCGTCACGCCCGCGGCTTCCGTGAACCGCCGCGCCTGCTCCAGCCCGTTCTGGCCCGTCACCGCGTCCATTACCAGCAGCACTTCGTGCGGCGCTCCCCGCACCAGCCGCCCCGCCGTGCGCCGCATCTTCTCCAGCTCCGCCATCAGGTTCGACTTGGTGTGCAGCCGCCCCGCCGTGTCCGTGATCACGTAATCCACCTGCCGCGCCCGCCCCGCTTCCAGCGCGTCATACAGCACCGCGCTGGGGTCCGCGCCCGGCTTCTGCCGGATCACCGGCGCGCCCGCCCGCTGGCCCCAGATCTCGAGCTGCTCGATGGCCGCCGCACGAAAAGTATCCGCAGCGCATAGCAGCACGCTGTGCCCCTCCGCTTTGTAGCGCTGCGCCAGCTTGCCGATAGTGGTGGTCTTCCCCGTCCCGTTCACCCCCACGATCATCACCACCGCCGGCGGCTCGCTTACCCGCGCCACCGGGCGCTCCGTCGCCCGCAGTACCTCCAGCAAGTGCCCGCGGATCAACTGCCGCAGCTCCGCCGCGTCGCCCAACTGCTTGCGGTCCACCTTCTGCCGCGCCTGCTCCAGGATCTCCGCCGTGGTCTTGGCCCCGATATCCGCTCCGATCAGCGTGTACTCGAGCTCCTCCAGCACCCCCGCGTCGATCTCTTTCTTGCCCGCCAGCGCTTCTTCCAGCCGCGCCCGCTCCGATCAGCGTGTACTCGAGCTCCTCCAGCACCCCCGCGTCTATCTCCTTCTTGCCCGCCAGCGCGTCTTCCAACCGCGCCGCCAGTCCGGTCCGGGTCTTCTCCACGCCGCTCCGGAGCTTGTCGAACAGCGTCGGTTCCACCGGCACGGAGCCAAACAGAGTCTGAATCATACGGCTGCACCCATTCTACCGCCGAGGGGGACAGACGGAACGTTCCCCCGCGTGGGGAACGTTCCGTCTGTCATTGAAGGTCGTGGCGTAGGCTTCAGCCTGCGGTGGGGCCCGCCCCAGCTTGTCCCCCGCCCCTGTCTGGGTGTAGGCTAGTCGCCATGAAAGGTCCCACGCGCCGCCGCTTCATCTCTTCCGCCGGTCTGGCCGCCGCCCCGGCCGCCGCCGCGCCCGCGCCCTCCAAGAAGGGTTACCGCCGCTCCGGTTTTGCCCCCGGCGCGAAGCCTGAGAAGCTCACCGAGAACCTCTATCGCTTCGAGGACACCTGCAACGTCTACCTCATCCGCGATGGCGCGGCGGCGGTCCTCATCGATTTCGGCTCCGGCAAGATTCTCGATCACCTGCCCGCCCTCGGCATCACCAGGATCGACTGGATCCTGCACACCCACCACCACCGCGACCAGTGCCAGGGCGACTGGCGCGCCGTCGAGCGCCGCATCCCCATCGCCGTTCCCTACCACGAGACCCACCTCTTCGCCGACGCCCGCAACTTCTGGCGCAACCGCCGCGTGTTCCACCTCTACTACGTCCGCAACGATTTCAACACCCTGACCGAAGACCTGCCCGTCGCCCGCCGCCTCACCGACTACTCCACTTTCCGCTGGGGCAAGACCGACTTCTTCGTCATGCCCACCCCCGGCCACACTCTCGGCTCGATCACCCTCATCGCCGCCATCGACGGCAAGAAAGTGGCCTTCAGCGGCGACCTCATGTACGCCCCCGGCAAGATCCTCAACCTCTACGACACCCAGGTCAACTACGGCGGCGCCGAGGGCATCGACCTGGGCATCTACTCGCTGGCCCGCCTCCGCGAACAGAAGCCCGAGCTGCTCTGCCCCTCCCACGGCCAGCCGCTCCAGGACCCCGACTCTGGCATGGCCGACACCGTTCGCAAGCTCACCGCGTACTACCGCTTCCAGTCCGGTGAGCCTGTCGAGTTCAACCGCCCCTACGCCGTCTCACCCCACCTCATCGCCCACCACCTCACCACCTCGTCCTTCTACGCCATCCTCAGCAACTCCGGCAAGGCCATGTTCATCGACTACGGCGCCGCCTCCGGCGCCCACTTCGGCAACATGGAGCGCGCCACCGCCACCGCCGACCGCATCCGCTTCGTCGAGCACTCCATCGATCACCTCCGCCGCGCCTACGGCATGAAGTCCATCGACGTGGCCATGCCCAGCCACATGCACGACGACCACATCTGCGGCTTCCCCCACCTGATGCGCCATCACGGCGCCAGGATCTGGTGCTACGAGAACATGGTGGATGTCTTCGAAAACCCCCGCGGCTACAACCTGGGCTGCATCCTGGGCGAGCCTTTCAAGGTCGCCCGCTCCTTCAAGCACGGCGAGAAATTCCGCTGGGAGGAGTTCGAGTTCGAAGTGGCCCACAACCCCGGACATACCGAGTATCAGATGGCCCTCTACGCCAACATCGACGGCCATCGCGTGGCCTTCACCGGCGACGCCTTCTTCATGCCCAATCCCCGCGGCGACGGAACCATGCGCCACAATCTCATCTTCCGCAACCACGTCGAGAGCGACAGCCATGTGAAATCCATCCGCACCCTCATCGATCACGAACCCAACCTCATCTGCCCCGGCCACGGCCGCCACTACCTGGTGGACAAGGCCCTGCTGCTCGCCACCGAGGAGAAGATGCGCCGCCAGAAGGACCTCTTCGAGGGCCTGCTGCCCGAGGGCCTGACCAACTTCGGGCTCGATCCCGGCTGGGTCAGCCTCTACCCCTACCAACTGCTCGCCGCGCCCGGCGAGAGCCAGAAGCTCGAGGTCCGTGTCCAGAACTACAAACCGTCCGCGATGAAGCTCGAGATCGCCCTCATCGCCCCCGCCGAATGGAACATCGTTCCCGACGTGCTGAAGTTCGAAGCTCCCTCCAACGGCAAGGCCGCCCAGGCCTTCCAGGTGACCATCCCGCGCGCCTGGCAGCCCCCCGCCCCCCGCCTCGCCATCGCCGCCGACGTC
>VFZS01000458.1 GCA_016871095.1 Acidobacteriota bacterium | reverse complement strand
TACTTTAGGGACGGCGGGGGGTACCCGGATGTTACGGGGGGGCCGCTTTTTTTTGCGGGGGCTGGAGTTTCCCGGCGGGGCGAGGCTGTGCTATGCTGGTGTCAACCGGCGCTATCGTCTAACGGTTAGGACGGAGCCCTCTCAAGGCTCAAATACGGGTTCGATTCCCGTTAGCGCTACCAGGTCTGGCTCTGACCTCTCAATAGCTTAGCCCTGCTGGGCGCTGTGGCGTGCAACCATTTGCTACCACGGTGAACGCTCAGGTCCGTTACAGAGCTCTGAGTCGGACCGGCTGGTTCGCCCTGCGCGCACCCGTCCGGTGTGCTCAACGTTTGGACCACATCGACGAAGTAGTCCTACTGGCCGGGCCGTCTGCATTGTCTGTGAGCTGCTGTAACGCGCCACGCTCTTTTCCCTTGATGTTCTCGCGGTGTTTGCCGGCCGGGTTTGCAGATTGGCGCCGGTCTGGGGGCTGACGAGTTCGGTCATCGAGTGGGATAGGGATACCCTGGGGTGTAGGCAAGGGCGGGTACCCCAGCCGCGGTTGAACGGGGAGGGAATAAGGAGCGCCCGGCAAAAGGCGCCGGGCGGTCGTCGCGTTGGGCGGCCCAAGGCCTCCGCTCTGGGGCTTCACCAAAGAAATGCAGGGCGCCAGAAAAGGCGAAACCCTCGGGCGGCGGATGGCCCGCGCCAGAGGGTTTCGCTTCAGCCGATTTCTTCGGAGCCAGCCCCGTCGCATCGGCCTTGGGCATCCGCTCGGGCGCGACCCCGCGCGGACAGATCGATGTTGGTGGCCGCCGCGGCCGCGCCGGCTACGGCGGCAGCCGGTAGTGGCCGTCGTGCGGCACGATCGCGCCTTGCTGGCAGGCGCTGCTGATGGCCAGTTGGGCGGTTCGCTTGGAACATTCCGTGCGCTCGATGATTTGTTGGCGCAGTTGGTTGTAGCGGGCCCTGGCGCCGATGCCGGCCAGGGCTTCCGTCACATCCTGGTTCTCCACTTTGCGGCGGGCCGGAGCCGCCTCCGGCGCCGGGCCGGCCGCCGCGAACCACAGCGAGTGCGGGTCCAGTTCCAGCCAGCGCGGCGCCAGGGGCGGGGCGTAGCGGAACTGGAAGCGCAGTTCCAGGGCGCGCGAGTGGGCCGCGGGCCGGGTGAGCAGCAGATACGAGTCGCCCACCGCATGCAGCGCGCTGGAGCCGCGGAAGGCGCTGCCGATCTCGTAGCGGCCGACAGATTTGCGGACATGATGCACCACGATCAGGGCGGCCCGCGCGGCCTCGCGCAGGCGCAGCAGGCTCTGGCACAGGGCGGCCATGGCGCGCGTGTCGTTCTCGTCCTGATCGTGGGTGGAATAGAGCGGGTCCAGCACGATCACCTGGGCCGCCCCCTGGCGCGCGGCCGCCAGGAAGTGGTTCAGTCCCTGCGGCGCGCTGAGCAGATGGCCGGCCGCGCGCGTGTCCACCAGCAGGTTCTCATCGGCGGCCGTTCCCAGGGGACGGCGCATGGCCGCCAGGCGGGAAACAAACTGCGGCAGGGGAAGCTCAAACTGGCAGATGAGCACGCGGCGCGGAGCAGGCACCCGGAAACCGGCGCGGTCCCGGCCGGCGGCCAGGGCCAGCGCCAGGTTGGCCACCAGCAGGCTCTTGCCCACCTTGGGTTCGCCGCCCACGAAGAGAATGCCCTCGGGCGGCAGCAGGGCTGGTTCGATCCAGCCGGGCGGCGGGGCGGCGGGCTGCTGGGCCAGCAACTGGGCCAGCGAAACCACCGCCGGCGGGGCGGGGGCCGCACTCACAGCAGCACCTGGCTGGTGGCATCGAGCATCAGCGCCTCGTTGACCATGGGCGCCTTCTGCGCGGCGGCCAGCCGCAGGGCGGCGAGGGCCAGTTTATTGACCTTGCGCGGCAGGCCCTTGGTGGCCTGGTAGAGCGTCTGGCGGGCGGCCTCGTCAAACAGCGGCTGGCTGAGGCCGGCGGCTTTCAACTGCTGGGCCAGGTAGGCCTCCAGTTCCTCCCGCGTGAGCCCCTCCAGGTGATAGTGCACGGCGATGCGCTGGCGCAGCGCTTCATGGATCTGAAGCGAGAGCGTGCGCCGCAGCAGCGGCTGGCCGATGAGCAGCAGGGTGAGATAGCGCGCCGAGTCCATCTCGAAGTTCAGCAGCAGGGGAAGCTGTTCCAGGGCCGGATGGGGCAGCAGGTGCGCTTCGTCACAGATGAGAATGGGGTGCTGCTTTTTGGCCTGGTTCAAGCGCACGACGGCCTCGGCGATCTGGCGCGCCAGGTCGCCGCGGAAGCGCACCGGCTCCAGGTCCAGGGCCCGGGCGATCTGGCGCAACAAGTCCAGCGAGGTGCCGGCAGCGAAGGGCACATAGAGGATCTTGTACAGGCTGGGGTTGAGCGCGTCGGTGAAGGCGCGCGCGGCGGTGGACTTGCCGGCGCCCACTTCGCCGGTGAGCAGGCCCACGCCGTGGTGCTGGGCCAGGAACTCCAGGCGCGTGCGGACCTGCTGCCAGGCGGCGGAGGCAAACAGTTGCTGGCCGTCGGGGCGGTCGGAAAACGGCGTCTTCTTGAAGCCGAAGTACGATTCCCACATCACCGGCCGGTCCTCCCGTTAACCACCGGGTCCACCAGGCGCGCCGCGCCCTCCGGCTGGCCTTGCGCGTAGATCTCCACCTCGGCCAGATCCAGCGGATCGAAGCGCACCTCGATGCGCTGGCCGGCCAGATGCGGCGGGGCTTCGAAGAAACGGTGGGCCAGCAGGAAGGTGCAGTCGCGGCGCACCAGCCGGTCGGCGCGATGGAAGAACAGGCGGCGCAGATCGGTGGCGGGGGGAAGCTGGCGGATCTGGGCGATGTCGCGCTGCCAGCGCGCCAGCGGCGTGGCGCCCAGGGCGCTGTGCTCGCGGCGGTGATAGTCGGTGTCCAGCCAGTGCCACAGCCGCTCGTTGAGCTGCTCGAGGGAGAGCAGGGCTTTGGGATCAAGCGTGGCCAGGAACTGCTCGCGCACGGAACGGAACCAGCGCTCGATCTTGCCGCGGCCTTGCGGCTGATAGGGCGGAGTGTGCACGATGAGAATGCCGATGGAGGCGGCGATGCGCGCCAGTTGCGGGGAGCGGTAGATCTTGGCATTGTCCATGTACAGGCGCGTGGGGATGCCGCGCGCGGCGACGGCCTGGCGCAGGCAGTCGAGGAACGAATCCAGTCCCTGGTTGGGATAGAACTGGGCGTGGGGGATCAGGCGGCTGGCGTCGTCCAGGGTGGCCTGAAGGAAGACCTGCCTCTTGCCGCCGCCGGGCCGCTCGATCCAGGGCCCGACCAGCAGGTCGGACTGCCAGATCTGGTTGGCGTACTCGGCTTCGTACTTCTTGTGCGCGGTGGCGGCGGCCTTCTCCAGCAGCAGTTGGCGTTCGGTGAGGCCGCGGGCGCGCAGGAAGCGGTACAGCGTGGAGGCCGACACGCCGGGCTGGTGGTTCTCGCCGGCCAGGGCCAGTTCGCGCAACAGGGCGGTGCCGGTGCGGTGCGGGTTCTCGCGCTGGAGGCGCTCGATGAGCGCGGCGGTCTCGGGGGTGATGGCCCGGCTGTGGCCGCGGTCCTGGCGCGGTTTGGGGGCCAGCAGTTCCAGCCCCTGGCGGCGATAGCGCAGGGCCCAGTCCAGCAGCGTGTCCACCGAGACCTGGCGGCGGGCCGAGTGCGGGAACTCGTACAGGCGGGCGGCGATCTCCTGCGCCCGCCGGGTCAGTTCCCCGCGGGGCAGGGCTTCCAGCACCAGCGGGGCGATGAGTCCGTAGCGGAACAGCGCGATTTTTTCGGCTTTCTCATCCATCGGGTTGGGTTTCCTCCTGCCTGCGAGCGTAAGCGGAAGGGCGGCCCGAGTCCATGCAAATGGTGTGTGGGGAGGCTCAGGCGGGCGCGGCGGCGGGGGACAGCGCGGCGCGGCGGCCGTCGGGAGCGAGCCCGGGCGGCCAGCCCAGCAGGTGGCCGCGCAGGTGGCCGAACAGGAAGCGGTGGGCGCGGATCCAGCCGGCGGTTTCCAGCATGGTCAGGGCGCGGTGGACGAAGTTGGGCGCGGCGGCGGGCTGAAGCAGCGCGGTGAGGGCGGCGCACAGCGCGGCGGCTTGCGCGCCAAAGCGGCGAACCCAGAACTGGCCCCGCTGGTAGGGCGCCGAAGGCGGCAGCGCGGCGGCCAGCGTTTGCCCGCGCAACAGGCGCGCCACCAGGAACAGCCCGATGGTCAGGACGCTGAAGCGGAGGTAGGGCAGCGCGAACTCCGGCAGCAGCGAGACGGTGCGCCGGCAGAGACGGCACAAGTAACGGCGCACGCGGATGGTGCCGTCGAAGGCGGCGCCGGTGAGGGTGCGCCGGTAGAAGCCGTGGGCCATGAGCGGCTGCTGGGCCTGGCACTGCGGGCAGTGATCGGGGCGATGGCGCTCCGGGTCGTCCAGTTGCTGATGGTACTGCTGCACCGAACCGGCGAATGGGTGTAGGATTTGCATAGGGTCGCAAGGCCTCGTGCCTCCGGGAGCGCTGAACTCCGGGAGGTTCCTTTCTGCGGCGGGAGGGTCTTCTGACTGGTGTAGGTGGACTCTCCCGCTCACCCCGTCATCCTACACGCGCGGCCAGCACTCTGGCCTCCTGGGATAGCGCTGCCTGGCATCCGATCCCCGCGGCGGCAATCAGTCTCAGTTCCGGCGCCAAGGCACAATGCCGCCCTGCCAAGCGGGGACTAATCTGAGAAGAAGCGCGGCCTACACTGGAGAACAGCGTGGCGCGTTACAGTCTGTTGAAC
>VFZS01000457.1 GCA_016871095.1 Acidobacteriota bacterium | reverse complement strand
CGGGCGCTGCTGAGTGAACAGTATTGAGTGTGGCTCAAGGTTCACCGCAGACTGGCGTTGACCGTCACTACGTAGTAGGGCGTGGCGGTGGCCGGGTCGGGGTGGAACCAGCCGCCGCCGGCGGCGAGCACTTCGAAGTAGTACATCAGGTCCCAGCTTGGCGAGATGTCCTCGCCGGGGATAGTGAAGACGCGGCGCGGGGCGGGCGCCTCCAGGGTCTTGAACGGCACCAGTTGATTCAGCGGGCGGTAGTGGAGGCGCACAATCCTGGCGGCGGTTGAGGGAACCACGCTCAGGCTGAGCTGGAGCGGCGTTCCGGCGACCGCGGCCCTCGGCGGTAGATGAGTGATAGCCGGCGGCGGCACGGGCGGCGCGCGCCGGGCTGCGGGGGGATCCGGCGCCTGGCGGGCCGCCTTGATCACCAGGCCGCTCGCCGTCCACTCGCCCGCCGGAAAGACGACATCCAGGTGGCCGTCGCGCGCGCGCAGCTTCTGCTGGGTGGTCGAGCCGTCTGGATTGAGGAAGAACACCGTGAAGTCGCCATCGCCAGTACGCACACGGAAGGTCTGCGCGCCGCGGCCGCGAATCGAGTCTCCGAACAGGACGTTCCGCGGCAGGTTCCTGGGATTGCGCGCCACGGCGCGCACCTCGTGATAGGGCGTGAGCGACAGCGCATGGGCCTCGCGCTCACCGTCGCTGATCCAGCCGTAGCCCGCGCTCTCGGTGAACTTCGTGCCCGGTTCGACCAGCTCGAAGCGCGGCTCGACGTTGTTGCGCAGCACATAGGGATCGTTGCGGTAGGACGACCCGCGCCGCACGCCCCCGGACCCGCCGAAATCGAAGCCAAAAGCGAAGCGCCCGAACTGCCGCCACACGCGCTCCCGCTCCTCGACAAGCGCGAGGTCGTGCCGGACATAGGGCAGTTTGTCCTTCCAGTGGCCCACGTCGTCCGGTCCGAAAGCCATCTCGGCGGGATAGAGCCCGTCGGTGAGCCGGACCAAGTCCTCCCACACCTTGAGCGCGGCCCCCAGTTCGCGCCGCGCTGCAATCAGCGCGGCCGCATGGGCGGTCTCGTAGAACCAGGCCAGGCGCTCGGCGGCAAGCTGCTTATGGGCGTGATAGCGGGCCAGGTGAATGAGCACGGAGAAGTCGGCCTCCGAAGAGCGCCACTCCTTGTGGCCCGGGGACACCTTGGCGCGGGCCGCGGCCAGGGCCTTCTCGGCGGCGGCGGCGAGCTCCCGCAATCGCTCGGTGGTCTGCTCCGGGGTCTGCCGGGCGGAGGCGACGCCTCGGGCGCGGTCGCGCGCGGCCTCGGCGGGCGAGGCCACAAAGCGCCAGTCGCTCGAACGCACGTCCTTGTAGGCGTCGATCAGGCCGCCGGGGTTGATCTCCGGCCAGATGTACATGTTGGGATCGGCCAGATGGGCCGCCACGATCTCGTTGAGCACGCCGCTGGCGGCCCGGTATGCTTCCAGCATATCCGGACCCGCGGCGCCGAAGCGCGCGCGCAGCTCCCGCGTCCACACCGTTTCGGGCGTTCGGGGATCATAGCTGAGCCGGCCCCACAGCAGGTAGAAAAGCCAGTAGCGCTCGAACTCCCATTTCCAGAAGACACGGTCCTGGTGGGCGGCGGTGAACACGCCCCACTGGCCGGGGCGGTTGCCGAACCCTTTTTGGGCGAGCGGGGCGTCGATCTCGAAGCCCTGCGAGCCGGAAAGCGTGAACGTGGGAACCATGCGGCGCACGAAGCCGGGGTCGCCCCACAGCAGCAAGCGATGCGAACCTAGCCCCCAGACTTCCCAGTAGAAATCGTAGGGCCGCGGTTTCTCCAGGAAGTTGAGAAAGCTGTAGCCGGGGTAAGTCTCGGCGGGCTGATAGGGCCGTCCCAGATCCTCGGCCCAATACTTCGACGACAGGCGCAGGGGCACGCCGGCGTCGCGCGCGGCCTCGATCATGCCACCCGCCATGACCCAGCCGCGCAGGTCCAGCACCACGCGGCGCCCGGCGTCGCGAATGGCGCGGAAGACGTGGTCGCGATAGAACTCCACTTGCTGGTCCGCGGGGATGCCGCTTTCGGAATTGGTGCGCAGTTGTACGCTGCGGATGGAGGGACAGGCGGCCAGAACCCGCCTCAGCGCCGCGTAACTGTACGGCCCGATGTTCTGCCGGGTCAGCCCCTCTACGCTGGGCTTCATCCCCGTCTGGATGTTGTGTTCCCAGATGCCCAGGGTGAAGTCGAGGCCGTGCTCGGCGGCGGTGTCGGAGATGAAGCGCAACGTCTCCAGGTTTCGTTCGCGCTCCGTCTCGGTGAGGCCGGGAACGCGGATGTGCGGGTAGTCGTCCAGAGCCACCCAGAAGGGATAGGGCGGGGCCAGGTAGGCGGTCTGATGGGCGAAGACCAGGTTGAAGCGGTTGAAGCGGCAGCGCGCCAGCATGGCGAAGAAGTCCCGCCAGTACTCGTGCGAGTAATACCAGCCCTGCTCCAGATCCTGGTTGTGAATGAAATGCCGGATGCCGCGGATGGGCGTGGCGGGAACGCCGCGGGCCTGCACGAGGTAACCCCGCAGACGAATCTGATCGGCGGCCTCGAGCAGGCCGTACATCAGTCCGCGCAGGTCCCCGCCGGTGATCAGCCCCGGCAGGATGCGGTAGGATTCCGGAGCCTCCGAGGAGACCTCCGTGCGGACGCGGAACTTCGCCGGGTCGATGCGGCGGGCCCCCAGGGCCCGGTCCAGCTCGGCGCGGCCGAACTCGACCGGCCCGGCCAGCGCGGGAAGCGTCGCGGCCCACAGCACAAGGGCGCTACTGGGCCACCGCACGCCAGCCTCTCCGCGTCAGGTCCCAGTAGATGACGGCTCCGGCGGCCAGGCCCACGGCCAGCATCAGCAGCCCGATGCCGGTTTCCTTGAGCAGCAGCTTTCCCAGTCCGAACAACGTGCCGTAAATCAACAGGCAGCCGCAGAGCACGTCCCCCAGACTCCACCAGCCGCCGCCCGAGGGTTTGATCTCCGGCATTGACCGGGCCACCGCTCTCCAACCGGCGCCCCCTGGCCGCACCCGGCGGTAGAAGGCGCGCAGAGTCTCCTCCCGCTCCGGGCGCGTGAGCAGCGTAACCGTGAGCCACACCATAGTGGTGATCGAGATAGTGACGATCATTATCCACGCAAACCCGCGGGGATCATCACTATCCAGCCCGCCGCCGACTTGCATCGCCACCGAAACAACGAAGGCCGCGATCATGGCCGACACCTCGCTCCAGGCGTTGACGCGCCACCAGTACCAGCGCAGCAACAGCACCAGGCCGGTGCCCGCACCGGTGACGATCAGCAGCTTCCAGGCCCCGGCGATCGAGGTCATGAAGAAGGTCACCGTGGCGGAGACAACCGTCAGCAACACCGTGGCCGCCCGGGAGACCCAGACATAGTGCTCCTCGCTGGCGTCCTGGCGCAGGAAGCGGCGGTAGCAGTCGTTGACCATATAACTGGCGCCCCAGTTGAGCTGTGTGGCGATGGTGGACATGAAAGCCGCCATGAAGGCCGCCACCATCAGGCCGCGCAGCGAGGCGGGCAGGTGATCGATCATCACGCGGACATAACCGGTCTCGGGGTCGCTCAAGCCGGGGTAGAGGATCAGCGAGACCAGCCCCACCAGGATCCAAGGCCAGGGCCGCAGCGAGTAGTGCATCACATTGAACCACAGAGTGGCCAGCAGCGAGTGCTTTTCGTCGCGGGTGCAGAACATGCGCTGGGCCACGAAACCGCCGCCTCCCGGCTCGGAACCGGGATACCAGGTGGCCCACCAGTTCAGCGAGATGTACACCAGGAAAGTGAGCATGGGCATCCAGGCCGAGTCCAGGTCAGGGATGAAGCTGAGCGCCGAGCCGCGCCCGCCGGCGGCCTGGTCCACCACCGCGAGTTGGGCCTTCATGGCGTCGATGCCGCCCACCGCGCCCACGGCGAAGACCGCCAGCACCGTCACCATACCCATGGCGATGACGAACTGGAACAGGTCGGTCACCAGCACGCCCCACAGCCCGGACAGAGTCGAGATCAACGAAGTCAGCGCGATCAACCCGATCACGATGAACAAGGCCGTCAGCTTCGAGACCCCCAGAGTGAGCATCAGGATCTTCACCATGGCCAGGTTCACCCAGCCCATCACGATGCAGTTAATGGGGATGCCCAGGTACAGTGCGCGGAAGGCGCGCAGGAAGGCCGCCGGGCGGCCCGAGTAGCGGATCTCGGCGAACTCGACGTCGGTCATCACCCCGGCGCGGCGCCACAGCCGGGCGTAGAAGAAGACGGTGAGCATGCCGCCGGCCACGAAGTTCCACCACAACCAGTTGCCGGCGATGCCCCCTTTGGCCACCAGCCCGGTGACCGCCAGCGGCGTATCCGCGGCGAAGGTGGTGGCCACCATCGAGGTGCCCGCCAGCCACCAGGGCACGTTGCGGCCGGAGAGGAAGAACTCGTTGACGCTCTTGGAGGCGCGGGCCTTGTAGTACAGGCCGATGCCCAGACTGATCAGGAAGTAGAGGGCGAGGACCGCCCAGTCCAGCGTGGTCAGTTGCACCCTGCGATTATAAAACGCCGTGCCCGCGCGCGCCGATTGCGGCCCCTACGCCCAGCTCCGCGCGATCTCCGCAAAGCAGCTCACGCCGCTCGGGATCACCGCGCCGTAACCGTGCCCGGGGCTGGACCAGGCCCCCGCCAGGTAGAGGCCCTTGACGGGCGTGGCGTGCCCGACGCGCCGCGGGCCTGAGTTCTCCACCGTCTGGTCCCAGCCGTA
>VFZS01000456.1 GCA_016871095.1 Acidobacteriota bacterium | reverse complement strand
GACGCGGCGGCTGATGCCCAGCGCGTTGGCGCCCCAGGGGTTGGCGTAGAAGAGCTCGTTCTCGATGAAGTGGTAAAGCTGGCCGTGCAGCGCGTTGGTGCCGGACTTCAGAATGATGGTGTTCACGCCCCCGCCCACCCGGCCGTACTGGGCGTCGTAGGAGTTGCTCAAGACGGTGAACTCCTGCACGGCCTGAAGCGCCGGCATGAAAGTGGCGCCGCGGTCCATCTTCGTCGAGGTGATGCCGTCCACCAGGGTCTCGTTCTCGCCACGCCGCCCGCCGCTGATGATGACGCCGTCGATGTTGCCCCAGGCGTACAGCTCAAAGTCGCCCCAGTAGCTGGACCCCTTCAGCACTCCGGGCAGCGTGTACTGGAACTGAAACAGGTTGCGTCCGCTGGTGGGGACGTTGTCCACAAAGCGGTTCTCGACGGTGGCGGTCCGCGAGGAGGTTTCGGTTTGCAGCAGCGGCGCTTCGCCGGTCACCGTGACGCTCTCCGCCAGCGCCCCCAGCTCCAGCCGGATGTCCAGACCCAGCCGGTCCGCCGCGCTGAGCGCGATGCCTTCGCGGAGGAACTTCTTGAAGCCCGTTTTCTCAGCCGTCAGACGGTAGCCGCCGGGCAGCAGGAATTGAACCAGGTAGCGGCCGGCCTGGTTGGAAACGGCCTCCACGCTGGTGTTTCTCTCCACGCTGGTGACCACGATGCGGGCCCCCTCCACCGGCGCTCCGCTCGGATCGGTGACTCCCCCGGAGATGGCCCCGCGGAACTCCTGGGACCACAACCCCCCGCCGGATCCCGCCAACAGCAAGCCGCAGAACGCAATGCGCAAAGTCATGTTACCCTCCGTCCACAGAAGATGACACACCTGCCCTCCGGTGTCAACCGCCGGTGGGGCGGCCTTGACCCCGCCCCCGCCTCTGTGTGATTATTCATTAGGGTGAATAAAAATTCATTGGCGGCGCTCCGGCTGGCGGCCCGGCACTTCACCTGTGATCTGGACATCACGCGGGAGGAGCTGGCCGCGCTGCTGGAGCTGACCGCGCAGGTGAAAGCCACACCCGGGCGCTACGCCGATGCCCTGCGCGGCCGCTACGTGAGCCTGCTGTTCGAGAAACCCTCCCTGCGCACGCGCCTCACCTTCGAGCTGGCCATCAAGCAGTTGGGCGGGGACGCCCTGCTGAGCGCCGGGCCCATCGGCGGGCGCGAGCCGATCAAGGACGTGGCGCGCAACCTGGACCGCTGGACCCAGGGCATCGTGGCCCGCACCTTCTCCCACAAGACCGTTCACGAGCTGGCCCGCTGGTCCCGCCTCCCCGTCACCAACGCTCTCAGCGACCTGTACCATCCCTGCCAGGCGTTGGCCGACATCTTCACTATCCAGGAGCATTTCGGCGTGTTGCGCGGCCTGAAGCTGGCCTACGTCGGTGACGGCAACAACGTGGCCCATTCCCTGATGCTGACCGCGGCGCGGATGGGCGTGCATTTCGCCGCAGCCACGCCGCCTTCGTTCGGCCCCCACCCGGAGGTGGTGACGCAGGCGCGGGACCTGGCCGCCCACAGCGGCGCCGCCGTGACGATTACCCATAGCCCCGCCGAGGCGGTGACGGAGGCGCGAGCGGTCTACACCGATGTGTGGACCAGCATGGGGCACGAAGCCGAGGCGGAACGCCGGCGGCAGGCGTTCCGCGAGTATCAAGTGAACGAGGCGCTGTTCGCCCTGGCCGCCCCTGACGCGGTGTTCATGCACTGCCTGCCGGCCAAGCGCGACGAGGAGGTGACCGAAGCTGTGATCGAAAGCGACCGCTCAGTGGTCTTCGATCAGGCCGAGAACCGGCTGCACACGCAGAAAGCGCTGCTGCTGATGTTACTGGACTAGAAAGAAGAGGGGACAGCCCGCATGTTTCCCTGCACCACCGGAAGCAAGGCCGCGGGAAAAAGGGGAAACACGCGGGCTGTCCCCGAGTGAGGCTACAATCCGAGGTTATGGCGAAACCCAAGAAAGTTGCGTTGGCCTATTCGGGCGGGCTGGATACGTCCGTGATCATTCCCTGGCTGAAGGAGAACTACGGCTGCGAGGTGGTGGCCGTGTGCGGCAACATCGGCCAGGGCGACGAGGAACTCACCGGGCTGGAGCAGAAGGCCCGCCGGACCGGCGCCTCGGAGGTCCACATTGAGGACTTGCGCCACGAATTCGTGACCGAGTACCTGTGGCGGCTGGTGCGCTCCGGCGCCGTCTACGAGCACAAGTACCTGCTGGGAACCTCGATCGCCCGGCCCCTGCTCGCTAAGAAGCAGGTCGAGGTGGCGCTCCAGACCGGCTGCGACGCTCTCTCCCACGGCTGCACCGGCAAGGGCAACGACCAGGTGCGCTTCGAGCTGACCTACAAGGCCCTGGCCCCGCACCTGGCAGTCATCGCGCCCTGGCGCGAGTGGGACATCCGCTCCCGTGAGGATGCCCTGGCTTACGCCGCGGCCCACAACGTTCCCGTAGCCGCTACGTCCACGAAGATTTACAGCCGCGACCGCAACATCTGGCACATCTCGCACGAGGGCGGCGCGCTGGAGGACCCCGCCAACCCGGCGCCGGATGACGTCTGGATGCTGACTCGCAGCCCCAGGGACGCTCCCGACAAACCCGGCGAGGTGACCATCGGCTTCGAGCGCGGCGTCCCCGTGTCGGTCAACGGCCAGCACATGTTCCCGGTCCAGTTGCTGGAGGCGCTCAACCGCGTCGGCGCCGAGCACGCCATCGGGCGCATCGACTTGGTCGAGAACCGCTTCGTGGGCATGAAGTCGCGCGGCTGCTACGAGACACCCGGAGGCGCGCTCATCACCACGGCCCACCACGAGCTGGAAGCGCTCACCCTGGACCGCAACCTGCTCCACTACAAGCAGCGCCTGGCCCTGGATTACGCTGAGCTCGTCTACTACGGCTTCTGGTTCACCCCGCTGCGCGAGGCCCTGGACGCCTTCTTCGAGAAGACGGCTGAAGCCAACACCGGCGAGGTCACCCTGCGCATGTACAAGGGCAATCTCGAGCCGGTCCGCCGCAAGTCGCCGTACTCTCTCTACTCGCTGGACATCGCCAGCTTCACCATGGGCGCCAGCTACGACCAGAAGGACGCCGAAGGCTTCATCAACCTCATTGGCCTGCCCATCAAGGTGCGGGCCGCCGTCAGTGGAATAGGCATTCCTGCCTGTTCTGACAAAAAGCAGTCATGAAACTCTGGGGCGGCCGCTTCGAATCCGGACCTTCGGAAGTCTTCGAGCGGTTCTCCGAGTCGCTGTCCTTCGACCGGCGGCTGCTGGCGGCTGATGTGCGCGGCTCGCAGGCCTGGGCGCGGGCCTTGGAGCGCGTGGGTATCCTCACCGCCGATGAGCGGGCCGCCCTGGTGCAGGCTCTTGCGGAAATCGCCGCGGAGCCTGTCGGCGACGCGACGGACGAGGACGTTCACACCTTGGTCATCCGCCGCCTCAAGGAGCGGCTGGGCGCGCTGGCCGACAAGATTCACACCGGCCGCAGCCGCAACGAGCAGGTCTCCGTGGACGTGCGGCTGTGGCTGCGCGAGGAGATCGACGCGGCCAGCACCCTCCTGCGCGGGTTGATGGAGGCGCTCCTCGATCTGGCCCGGCGCTACCCGGACGCCGTCATCCCCGGCTACACTCACATGCGCCGCGCCCAGGCGGTGTTGTGGCCGCACTACCTGCTGGCCTACTTCGAGATGTTCAGCCGCGACGCGGAGCGGCTGGCTCAGGCGCGCGCGCGCGTCAACCTCCTCCCCCTTGGCGCGGGCGCGCTGGCCGGCAGCGGCTTCCCCTTTGACCGCCAGGCCCTGGCCGAAGAACTCGGATTCCAGGGCATCACCTCCAACAGCATGGACACCGCCGCGGACCGCGACTTCCTGCTGGACTTCCTCTACGCCGGCGCCCTAACCATGCTGCACCTGAGCCGCCTGGCCGAGGACTGGATCCTGTACTCGAGCGAGGAGTTCGGCTGGCTCGAGCTGGCCGACGAAGTCACCAGCGGCTCCAGCCTCATGCCGCAGAAGAAGAACCCCGATTCGCTGGAGCTGATCCGAGGCAAGTGCGGCCGCGTGTGGGGCGCCTTCTCCTCCCTGTTTGTAACCATGAAGGGCTTGCCCCTCACCTACAACCGCGACATGCAGGAGGACAAGCAGCCGCTCTTCGACGCGGTGGACCAGATGAAGGGTTCGCTTGAAATGGCGCGCGTGGTGGCCGCCTCCGCGAAGCTGCGACCGGAGCGGCCCGCTGCCGCGGTAGCTGAAAGCTGGGTGGTGGCCACGGACCTGGCCGAAGCCCTGGCTCGGGCGGGCACGCCCTTCCACCAGGCCCACCAACTGGTCGGGCGGCTGGTGCTGGAGAGTCTCCGCCAGGGCAAGCAGCCCGCGGACTGGACCCCTGGCCAACTGGCCGCCTTCGCTCCCGAGTTCACCCCCGAGATGGCCACCTTGCTGGCGCCCGCCCAAGGCCTGAACACCCGCGAGATCCCCGGCGGCACGGGGCCGCAGTCCGTCGCGCGGGCGCTTGACGAGGCCGCCCGGCGCCTGGCCGAGATGCGCCCATGAACAAGAGCTACCGCCAGGGGCAGATCCTCAAGCTGATTCGCTCCCGGCATATCCACACGCAGGAGGAGCTGGCGCAGGAGCTCAAGCGCCTGGGCATTGCCGCCACCCAGGTCACACTGTCGCGCGACATCCGAGAGCTGGGGCTGGCCAAGACCTCCGAAGGCTACCGCCCGGTCTCTGTGGGCGCTGCCGGACCTGACCTGGCCACGCT